>NZ_JAXFOB010000017.1:0-63928 GCF_034180565.1 Ezakiella sp.
AGCCGAATCTCTTATTTAGTACAAGTGTGATTGCTGCTGTTGTTGTTGTTTTACCGTGGTCAACGTGGCCTATTGTTCCGATGTTAACATGCGGTTTCGTTCTTTCAAATTTTTCTTTTGCCATTATTTTTCCCTCCTAAATTTATAAATTTTATTATAATAATGGTGGAGCCCACGACCGGGATTGAACCGGTGACCTCATCCTTACCAAGGATGTACTCTACCGACTGAGCTACGTGGGCTTAACATAATTAATTTTATCATAGTTTTTTCATAGTGTCAAGCATTTACACATTTTTAATAATTACAACAAAAAGGAGCGAATTCGATGTATCCGCTCCTAAAAAAATCGCATATTTTTATGTTATTTTATAAAATTGACCTCTCCCCTGTATGTTACCATATAATCTTTCATTCCGTCGGGATAAGTAACTAATTTTTTGGAGACTTGAGGAATCCGACCTGAATAGTTTTGGTCTTGATAGAAGTATCTATTTTGAATGTTAGCTCCATATGGGACTACTAATACAACTTCTACAGTTTTTGTAGGACCAGCCGGTTCAGGACCGTATGTTTTTAAAGCATTCTTTTCTTTTTCTCTTTTAATTTCATTTAAGAGAAGCTCCATTTGTTCATCATTATGAACATGGTCTATTGATTTTGCTTCGACTGCGAGAGTCATTATAGGCACAAGCATAAGACAAGCCATAATGACAGCAAGAACCTTTTTCATAATTTTATCTCCTTTCTCGTTGAAAGTTGGTGGGGCTTCCCCCTTTTCGTCGGGCAATACTGCGTTTTGAAAAAACGCCGAACATTTCCGGAAATTTGTTCAAAAATTTTTTTGAACAAACAAAAAACGCCCGTCTGCAAGGCGCAGACAGACGCAAAGGAAATGTAAGTAGTATTCAGATGATTTGACAGTTCATACTCATAGTTAGACTTGCCCGGTGGTGGAGCTATGCTTTTTTTAATTGATGAAGCTCATGGGTATTATGGAATACCAAAGTAGACACAGCGGCAACCTCCTAAATGCCACCGTGTCAGTTCGTGGTGTTCGGGTCGTCGAAAGTGTGGGATAAGTAGACGAAAAAACGGCGGCTCTGAAAATCAAAGCCGCCGGAATAGAATAGGTGCGTGAAAATATGTCTGCTCCACGACGGCTTTTTTCTTTTGCCGTCGTCCGGCAGATTAACTTACCATTAAAATAAACCTTTCAATTTTTCAATATTTCCTGTCTGAATTGCTTCAATATTTTTAGCAATCTGTTCTTTAGACCAATTCCACCATTTGATTTCAAGCAAGGAAGCAATCGTTTCATCTGAAAAACGCTTTCTGATTGTTTTTGCAGGTACGCCTCCAACAATCGTATAAGGTGGAACATCTTTAGTAACAACTGCACGAGTGCCAATAATAGCACCATCTCCAATAGTGACACCGGACAGTATGACAGCTTCATAACCTATCCAAACGTCGCTTCCGATAATAATATCTCCTTTGTTATCCCATGCCTTTGTAACATTTTTAATATCTAATCCCCATTCTTCAAAAAAGATAGGAAAGGGATATGTAGACAATGAAGATAATGTATGGTTCGCACTTGTAAAAATAAACTTTGCGCCGCAAGCAATAGAACAAAATTTACCAATCACTAGCTTATCGTGATTGACTGGATAATGATACAAGACATTATTTTTTTCAAAATTGCAAGGGTCATTCACAAAATCGTTATACATTGAGAAATCCCCAACTAAGATATTCGGGTTAGAAACAACGTCCTTTAGGTAAACTGTTTCTTTATCGCCTGTACGGGGATAAATCTTTTTATTCGGTAATGACATATAGACACCTCTTTTCTTATTTTACTGAGATATTGTTATGTTCAATATCTATTTATATCATATCACAAAATACATGATGGAAAACGATATTTATATTAAGTTTATGTTACATTTAGTGCAGATTAATATTTACACTTTTTCGATTTTTTATTTATTTAGAATATGTTATAATGTATTCGGTGATTGAATGAAAGTTTTACTTGTTGGAGTAAATTCAAAATATATACACACGGCTCTCGCGGTACAATATATATATGACTGTTGCACCGATTTTGACATTGAGAAGCTTGAGTTTAATATAAATCAGGAGATTTCGCACACCTACGGAGAAATTATTAAACGAAAGCCGGATGTGGTTATGTTTTCAACTTATATTTGGAATATTGACTATATAGAAAGGCTTACGTCGGACATTTCAAAGGTTTCAAAAGCGATTGTTGTTTGGGGAGGAATTGAATCTTCGTTTGACACGGAGGAGTTTTTCGAAAAAAATCCGGGACTCGATATTATTATTCGAGACGAAGGTGAGCTTACAACTCCAGCTCTTCTTAGTGCAATCGAAGAAAAAACGCCGCTTTCGGATGTTAAGGGCATAACTTTTCGAGAAAACGGAAATATAATAACAAACCCGCCGCGTCCGCTTATTAAAAATTTGGACGAGATTCCGAGCCCGTTTAAGGACTACAAAAATCCGCCGGGAAAGATTGTATACTATGAGATGAGCCGAGGATGCCCTTTTAAATGTACTTTTTGTATGTCGAGTACAATCAAGGGCGTGCGATATTTTTCGAAGGAGAGAATTGAGAGCGATCTTCTTTATATTATAAATTCGGGGGCGACAATTGTGAAGCTTGTCGACAGGACTTTTAACGCAAATGAGCGCGAGAGCATGGACATTATGAATTTTATTGTGGAGCATGCGCACGAGGGAATGGTTTTTCATATGGAACTTATGGCGCATCTTATAAGCGATAAATTTTTGGAGTTTTTGTCGACTCTGCCGAAGGGATTGTTTCAGTTTGAAATCGGCGTTCAGTCGTCGAACCCTGAAACTTTGAAGGTGATTGAGCGAGTGACGGATTTGGAAAGACTGAAATATGTAGTTTCAAAAATTCGCTCCTACGGCAACATCCATCAACACGTGGACCAGATTGCGGGCCTTCCGTACGAAGATTACGAGAGCTTTGGACACAGTTTCGATTTTATTTACGGGCTCGGCGCCGAAAAACATCAACTCGGTTTTTTGAAGGTTTTGCGCGGCTCGAAGATGAAAGCGGATGCGGCAAAATATGGCATTGTTTACAGCGAGTATCCGCCGTATGAGGTTTTAAAGACAAATTATATAAACGAGTTTGAGATTATGCGAATAAAAATAATCGAAGATTTGGTTGAAAAGTTTTCGAATGAGGATTATTTTTCGAACACTCTCGATTATTTGCTGAAAGATGAAAGACCGTTTAAATTTTTTGAGGACATGGCGATTTATTGGGAGAAAAACGGCTATCACAAGGTTGGTCACGGCCGCGTGGATTTATATAAAAAGCTTTTCGATTTTTTAAAGGAGCGTGACGACATTGACGAGATAACGGAGCTTCTTCGATTGGATTTCTTTATAAACAATCGTTCAAATCCTGCAGACTATCTGAAGCCGAGATTTGTAAAACTTGAAAAGTTTCACGACTTTTTAAATATCGAGAGCGTGAGAGACGAGTTTTCGCTCGACATGAGTCGACCGACAAAGTTTCTTGTTAAGGATTTCAGGTTCCACAGGTTTTTCTTTGAGAAAGAGGAGAGAGTTTTTGGATTTTATTACACGGATGGCGACACAATTTCAAAGGACGTCACGGATTTTATAGAAGGGGGAGATATTATTGAAGATTAAAAAAGCGATACTTTTTACATTTTTAGCGGTTGCGATGATTTTTTATGCATGCACACCGAAGGCAATCAGTATGTTTGACTATATAACTCCGCAATTTTCGGGGGCAAACGGAGAGGGAACTGTGAAGATGGACCCGAATGAATTTTTAAGGTTTCAAGAGGCAGTCTACAAGCAATATATTCCGGAAAAAGATTTGAACGTTTGGAAGGGACATATAAAGATTTGGGGTCAATCCGACGATATGACGATTGATTCAAATGTTGCGGCAAGGCTCGACCGAGTTCAGGAGATGATGGAGGAAATTGAAAT
Organism: Ezakiella sp.; assembly: GCF_034180565.1. NCBI lineage: Bacteria > Bacillati > Bacillota > Tissierellia > Ezakiella > Ezakiella sp. Next base: position 4,033 of record NZ_JAXFOB010000017.1, read on the forward strand.
TTTCAAATTTTATGAATTTGTTCCTAAGGAATCTCCGGAAAATTTAAAGAACGGCGATGTGGTTGAGATTGGAATCAAGAAAAAGGAAGGCACAGAAACAAAGAAAATTAATATAAAAGAAGAAACGCGAACCTTTATTGTTGAAGGTTTGAAATAAAAAGACGGCGTGGGAGAGTTCAAATTTCAGGACTCTCCCCCGCCGTTTTTATTTTTTATAGATATTGTTGTTGCAATTTTTGGCATTTTAAATAAATATGACTTTTAATATTTTTAAAAACGATTTTTTAAAGTATTCAGAAATTTTGTTTTTGGTGTAGGGATTTTTTTCAAATCGCATAATTAAAAATATCATTTTATAAAAGTGTGAATTTAAATCCGTTAAAAATTTTTGAATCGCGTTTTATATGCATGAGCATTATATCTCGAGAGTATTTTATAAATTTCGACTATATAAGCTTAAATTTCGGAGAATATTTTAAAAGCACTTATAATATTTATACTTTTTGTCTACATAGATTTTTAAAATACGGCTTTATTATCGTATGAATTTTTTAATGCGAAAATAAAAACTCGACATACTGTTTTAAGCATGCATAAAACAAATTCATTTAAAACTAAAAATCAAAATTGAACTGCCACTGTCTGTTTTCCAAACAAAAAGCCCCCACAAAGGGGGCAATTTTTGAATCTCGAGCTAACAAAATCTCATTCTGTTCGGGTCGATATCCTCGTCTCTTTCCCAAAAGCCGTCAAGTTCGATGCCGATTTCAGCAGCGACCTTCTCGATATAAGCGCGGTCGTCTTCATTTTTATAAATGATACAAACACCGCAACAATGAGAGGCTTCGCGTGGAGTTGGAGCGAGAGTTTTTTCAATTTTATCTAATTTTTGCAACAAATCGTAAGCATCTTTCGAGTTTTTGAAAAAAACAAAGTATTGTTTTGACATATTTTTATTAAGATAAATTAATATCTAGCCTAACATTTCGATAAATGCACCGATTCTTGTTTTCAATTGTTCAGCATCTTCGTCTGTGTAGTCGGTTTCGATGCCCATTACAGGGATTCCTTCTTCTTTCAATGCTCTTTCGACTTTTCTGCCTTCCAAATCATAGAGAGTACAGAATTTCAAATTGAGGTCGATAACTCCGTCAGCCTTGTATTCTTTTGCAAGACGAATGATGTCGTCGATTCTGTCGTCGTTCGGTGTGAAGCATGCGCAGTTGATGCTTCCGAGATATCTCTTTGCCAAGTGTTTAACTTGTTCGTCGATAGTTCCCGGAGTTTCGTCAACAAGATTTTCACAATATCTTAAACCTGTGCACATTTCTTCGCCGACAATGGCAGCGCCCATGGATTCGATGATGTGGTGAATCTTCCAGTTTGGAATTGAAAGCGGCGTTCCTGTAAGAAGGATTCTCTTTGCGCCTTCTTTGTAAACGCTTACGCCCTTTTCAACTCTTTCATCGAGTTCGTCGCAAAGCTTGTTGACCATCGTTGCAAATCTTTCAGGATCGTCAAAGAATGCGATTTGAGTGATGAGTAAAACGTCTTTTCCGGAAATAGGAACTTTGTCGAGTTTTCTGAAGTTGTTCAATCTTTGAAGAGCTTTACGTTTGTTGTTTACAATCTTAATTGCGTTGTTTAAGCTTTCTTCGGTGATTTTGTTTCCGGTCATTTCTTCGAGTTTTGTGATATATTTCTTGATTTCCTTTTCCCATTTTAAGAAATCGACTTCTGTTTTAAGTTGCGGAATGTCCATGATATACATAGGAGCATCTTCGCCTAAAATTTCCCATGCTTTTTTCTTGCCGTCACAAGTTGTTTCGCCGACAAACAAATCAGCGATTCTGAAGAACGGACATGTCTTGTCAAATCTTGCGCCGAGACTTGCCTTGATTAAAGGACATGTTGCAGTCGGGAGAACTTTTTCTCCGCCCGGAACCCAGAATTGGCTTCCGCTGCAAAGACCTGTAACAATTGCGTTTGCAGCAATAGGCACTTCGTCAGGAACGTGAATACAGAAAGTTCCTACAACCTTTCTGCCCTTCTTTTGTTCTTCAATCAATTCCGACGGTCTGATTCCGTGGATGTCTCCAACGACCATATTGAAGTAATCCATTCTTTCCGGTCTGTTTTCTTGACTTAAAAATACGTCGCCGAAAGCACCCGGGAGCACTTCGCACAAAATATCGTGCTTGTCAACGTCCATTCCAATGTTTGACCACATTTCATGATTCTTGTCCATTTTTACACCTCGTATTTAATATATTTTTTATTACAAAAAGCACACTTGTCGGGAGCATAATCCGCATTTTCAGTGCTTTCTATGACTGAGTAATTTTCGGCATCAATGCCGTCCAAAATGCCGTATGGGCAAAGCGCCCGTACAATTCTTCTCTCATTATCTACGCATTCGTATTCATTTATCATTTCGTTTAAAATATCAATTCTCTTCTCCAGCTCCGGTTCATATGAAAGATAGAATTTCGCATAACTTAAAAGCCTTGAATCGATATTTGTCTTTTCTAAAAATTGTAATTTCTCATCGATAGTATCACACAGTTTCTTTTTTTCGTTATAAATGCCATCGTCATATGAAAATCCGTTTTTTTCTAAAAACTCAGAAACATCTTCAAAACGAACAAATTCTTTATCCGTCACTTTTGAAATCTTCTCCACAAAAATCGGACAAAGATTTGTATGAACAATGAATTTTGAGCTGAAAAGAATTGGACACTTCCCCGTTTCGAGATAAATTCTCGTGGAATTTATTGCATCGCAATCCGCATTAACTTCACCGTACTGATAAATAAAACCGTCGACACTTACAATTGGATAAGGAACTAATGAAAAGGCGCGTAAAAACGCTTCATCCACTTCACCGAAAGTGCCGACAACATTGTCGGTTGCTAACTTTGTTCCTATCGCCTTTACATAAGCCTCTCTTCGTAGCTCCTTAAAAAAATCTATATCCAAACTATGCAAGAAGAGCCGCCCCGATTGCGCCGGCAAACCTTGCTCTCGGGTCCGTGTGCACGGTTGCGCCGAGTTCCTTTGAAAGTTCCTCTATAACATAATCGCTGTCGCAGAAACCGCCGGTCAAAAATACGTCGCCGCTCTTCAAACGCTTTGAAGAAAGCGCCGCAACCTTCTTTACAATGGAATGAACAACGCCGCAGGCAATATCTTCGCGCGGAGTTCCCTTTCCCATAAGGCTGATGATTTCAGATTCCGCAAAAACTGTGCAAACACTTGAAATTGGAACAGGTTCGCCTTTTCTTGCGTATTCAAACATCTCTTGAAGAGTAAGCCCGAGTCTGTTTGCCATAACTTCCAAAAACTTTCCCGTGCCTGCGCTGCACTTATCATTCATCAAAAAGTCGGAAACCATCTCGTCTTCAACAACTATAACCTTTGTGTCTTGACCGCCGATGTCGATAACCGTCATATCTTTCGGATTTAAAAAGAGCGCCCCTTTTGCGTGGCAAGTAATTTCCGTGACCGTTTTATCCGCATATGGCACACTTATTCTGCCGTATCCCGTTGCGACAATGCCGACATCTCCAAGATTTAAACTTTCAACCCAATCTTTTATCTCCTCGCCTGTTTCACGGCTGTTCCAACCGCTCGGCAAGATCTTTGTATATAAAATTTCTTTCTTGTCATCGTCCATAATTGCGACCTTTGACGCAGTTGAACCGATGTCTATACCTACATGCTTCAATAAATTTCGCCTCACTTTAATATAATAGTTTCTCTTTATATTATACTGTAGTAAGAATTTTAAATAAACACCTTATTAAACAATCCTATAGTTTATTGTGCTTTGATTAAAAAAACAAATAATGATTAGGGTCGCGTGCACCTATAGAATAAATTTATAGAATTCAAAAACACTATTTAAAAAAACAATTAAATAGTTAGTAAAAATCCCTTGACAAAGAGAATAGTTATGATTATAATTATAGATGTGATAAGAAATTCTTATCAACATTATAAATATTAATTATAAATAAAATCATTAGTCGAATTGTGATTTGGATTTATAATTGTATTTATTTGGACATTTAGCTAATAGCATTTTGCTAAACGTTATACCTATACCAACCTCTCGAAAGAAGACCTTTGGGGTCTTTTTTCATTTACATAAGTAAAATTACGAATTTTATTTTGGTTGATAAAATATGCTTACTATGTTATTATAAAAAAGATATAACATAGAAAGGATATAATTTATGGCAAAAGAAGTTTCTGCGAAGCCGTTTTTGAAATGGGCAGGTGGCAAGACTCAATTACTGAGTAAAATAGATAATTATTTAATATTTGATGATTCTATATACAAGTATGCGGAGCCGTTTGTCGGTGGTGGAGCAGTATTATTTCATGTTCTTAATAATTATAGCCCTAAAGAAATTTACATAAATGATATTAATAGTTCACTTATAGATGCATATTCAGTTGTTAAGAGTAATGTAAATGATTTAATTAATTTGCTTTCAGAAATAGAAATTCAATATATTGCTTTGGATGAGGAAGAAAGAAAAAATTATTTCTATAACAAACGAGAGAAATTTAATATTTTAAAAAAAGCAAATGAAAATATTTTAGAAAAGTCAGCACTTATGATTTTTTTAAATAAAACTTGTTTTAATGGATTATATAGAGAAAACAAGTCGGGAGAATTCAACGTTCCCCACGGTAAGTATAAAAATCCTAAAATATGTGATAGGGAAAATTTGCTCGCTGTTTCAAACAAACTTAAAAATGTAGAGATTTATTGTGGTGATTACAAGAATTCGGAAAATTTCATAGACGCCAACACTCTTGTTTATTTCGATCCACCTTATAAACCTTTATCAAAATCCGGCTTTACATCCTATTCTAAGAGTGGATTTAATGACGATAATCAGGTTGAGTTGTCGCAATTTTTTAAAGAGTTGAATGAAAAAGGGGCGAAAGTATTTTTGAGTAATTCAGATCCTAAATCCAATGATGGAGATCTCTTTTTTGACGATTTGTATAAAGATTTTAATATAGAGAGAGTTAGTGGAAATAGAATGATTAACAGTGATGCTGCTAATCGTGGAAAGATAAATGAAATAATTGTGAGTAATTTTAAAAGGAGAAATGATGAGGGAATTTAGAACCTGGTTTGGAGAGTTTATAGACAGTATTTCCGACTATAAATATTATGTTGATTTTGATAAAATATGCAGAAATGTCGATAAGATAAAAATTGAATTAAATATTTTAAATTCATTGATAGGCTCGCAAAATATAGAGTCGGATTTTATTAATTTGCTTAAAGATTATCCTGAAATATTGAAGTGCATTCCAATTCTTTTGGCAGTCAGAAGCAATGAGATTGCAATAACAACAGAAAAAGAAAATATTATTTTTGATTTTAAAAAACAAAATTTATCTCCCGAAGAGTATTCTGAATTTATGGATAAAACTGGATTATTTGATATGATAAAAAATAAAAAAATAAATAATTTTGTGGATTATGTAACGGGCATTGAAACCGGACTTGATTCCAATGCAAGGAAGAATCGCGGCGGTCATTTAATGGAAAATCTTGTGGAAACATATATTATTCAATCAGGATTTATCAAGGGGGAATCTTATTTTAAAGAGATGTATTTAAAAGATATCGAAAGATTGTGGAATATAGATTTGTCGTCCATTTCAAATATGGGTAAAACGGCAAAACGTTTTGATTTTGTGATTAAAACGGAATCCACAATTTACGCCGTTGAGACAAATTTTTATTCTTCAGGGGGTTCGAAGTTAAATGAGACCGCAAGAAGCTATAAAAATATTGCAATTGAGGCTGAGGGAATTGCCGGATTCGAATTTATTTGGATAACGGATGGAAAGGGTTGGCAAACTGCAAGAAATAATCTAGAAGAAACATTTGACTCTATGACAAATTTATACAATATTAATGATTTAAGAAACGGTATTTTAGACAAGGTGATAAAATAATGAGTAAAAAAATTTTTAAGACAGGACCGGAAAATTTTGAGCTTGAGATGACATCTCATTGGACATTTCCAAACAGAGGAAATTGGGCAACTCACGATGCAAAATGGAGAGGAAATTGGTCGCCTTATATTCCGAGAAATATAATTTTAAGATATTCAAAAGAAGGCGACTTAGTTCTGGATCAGTTTGCCGGCGGAGGCACAACTCTTGTAGAGGCTAAACTTTTAAATCGTAATATCATAGGAGTCGACGTTAATGATGTGGCTCTTCACAGATGTTTGGAGAAAACTGACTTTGAGACAGACTCTGAAATGGGAAAAGTTTATGTAAAAAAAGGAGATGCAAGGAACCTTGACTTTATTAAAGATGAGTCGATTGACCTTATATGTACACATCCGCCATATGCAAATATAATTAATTATAGCGAAGGTATTACTGAAGATTTATCGTTACTTAACGTTAAAGATTTTTTGGTGGAAATGGAAAAAGTGGCAAGTGAAAGCCTCAGAGTTTTAAAGAAGGGGAAATTTTGTGCTGTTTTAATGGGAGACACTAGAAAGAACGGACATGTAATACCTTTGGGATTTAAAACTATGGAAGTTTTTCAAAATGCAGGTTTTAAGTTAAAAGAAATAATTATAAAAGAGCAACACAATTGTAAAGCGACCGGATTTTGGAAAACAAACAGTGTAAAATATAATTTTTTATTATTGGCTCACGAATATCTATTTATTTTTCACAAATAATACTTTAAAAAATAATTTTTTTAAATAAAAAACCGCCCGGAGGCGGATTTTTTTGTGGTCGGGGTGACAAGATTCGAACTTGCGACCCCATCGTCCCGAACGATGTGCGCTACCAGTCTGCGCTACACCCCGACGTGGTATAATAATTTCCAACGAAGTTATTATACCATATTAATTTTTTTTTTACAATACTATTTTGTAATTTTTTCAATCCATGTTGAAATATCATCAATAACGCTTGAAACAATCGGAGCATCTTTTTGATATTCGTCAGTTATAAGGTTTGCGAGTTTTGTTTTTCCGTCGCTCGGTTGCATCATGTGGTTTGCACCTTTAACTTCTTCGATGCTGTCGTTTTCCTTTTTATCGAGTCCGTTTTTCCAGAGTTCGATTTCGCTTACCGGAACTTGTTTGTCAAATTCGGCATTTCTAATAAACACAGGAAGTTTGCTGTCGTTGTAGAGCTTTATCGGGTCATATCTCAGGAGGTCTTTTACATAAACTCCCGGAATGCCATATGGATAATTTTGCGGATTGTTCAGTTCTTCTTCGCTCATTGTTTCTATTTTGCTTAGGATTTCATCATTTGTCTTGATGTTGTCCTTCATCATTTTAGTTTGTTCTTCATCTGCATTTTCAGAGCCTTCTGCAATCACTGCTTCGAGTTGCTTTTTGGAAAGTTCAGCGATATTTGTCGGTGTTCCCGAAAGAATGATGTATCCTTTTGCAAGGTTGCCTGCAGTTTCGTTTATTACCGGAAGGTATGAGCCGGATTGGCTGTGTCCCAAGATAAAGAGTTTGTCAGCCGGGACGCCTTCTTCTTTTGCAAGAGTTTTAAGTCCTTCTGCAGCATCGTCGATAAATTCATCTTTTATTAAAGTTTTGTTTTGCATTCCGATTTTTGCGAGTTCTTTGCCGTATTCATAGGTTCTCTTGTTGAATCTTAGAACAGCAAAGCCTTTTTCAGCAAGTTGGTCGGAGAGGTGCTTCATCATTTTGTTTTCGCCGAGTGTCATGTTCATGTCGTTCGGTCCTGAGCCGTCAACAATGACGATTCCGGCTTTAACTTCGCCCTTCGGCATTTTGATCATTCCCTTTACAGGGTATCCTGTTCCGGCATCAAGAGTGATTGCCTTTTCCCCTTCTTCCGGAATAATGTCTTTCTTCATATTTAGGAAATTTATTCCGTCAGCAACCATTTCGCTGTTATATGCTATTGTTTGGTCGACTGTTCCCTTTTCAAATTGAAGGGTTGAGTCTGTGAGATAGTATCCATGTTGGGTTTCAAATTCGGTCTTTGTAATTTCTTTATATGCGCCGAGTTCTTCTTCGAGCATTTTAAAGACGTCGAGGTCTTGACCTTCAGTTGCTTTTTTAAATTCTTCGGAGATATTTTCCTTGAATTTGTCGAAATCTCTTTTAGCAAGGAGCTCTGTCAAAGTCTTTGTATTTTCTTCGAGAGTCTTTTTCTTTTCTTCGTCGAGTTCCAACTCTTCAACTTTTTCCTCCGTGTCGTCTTTATTTTCTTCTTCGTCTTTATTATCTTCTTTTTCGTCGTTTGCTGTGGTATCTTCTGTAGTATTTTCAGTTGTTTCTATTTTTTTGTCGTCGACTTTTTTGTCGTCTGTTTTACAAGCTGAAAAAGTCATTGTAACAGCAAGAACAGCAATTAAAAATAATCTTTTCATTAAATTTTCCTTTCTGTAAACATATTTATCGAATGACCCATTAATTATATCACTTTTCATTCTCATTGTAAAGGCGTGTGATTTTGTATTTATTTTGGATTTTAATCAATTTGTGGTACAATTAAGTCAAGTTTATTTTTAGTATGTAGGAGGTATTATGACCAACTCACTTTCTTTACTTAAATTTTTGCGCGAGTTGTCAAATGAAAAAGAGCGAACTATTGAAAATCTTAATGAGCTTTCATTTTTCAAATTTTTTGACGAATTGCCTAAAAATTCACCTTATGTGACAATTTCAAATACGCCGGGCGATTTTTATTTTCGAATCAAGCGCCCGTTTTCTTCAAAAACTGCGGAGGATAGACGTATTCAGGAGCTGTATCGTGAATTTTTAAATCTTTATTATATTATTCATAACGAAACTGAGGAGTCCGAGCTTTTGATTGGAAACGGCATTCTTACATCAAAGGATTTGCCGGATGCGTATTATCCTGTTTTTACAAAAAAGGCAAATATTATTTTGAATGCGCCGAAGGAGTTTATCGAAATCGGTCCATCAAACAGTCCGGCAAGGATTGACATAAAGCTTTTATCTAAGGTACAAAACATAAGTCCTCTTGAATTAAAGAGAGCATCCGAAGAAGTTAAGGACAATTTTTACGATCCGTTTATAAGTGCGGAGTCCAATCAATTTTTAAAGGGGCTCACAAAGAGACTCCATTTAAACGGCAAGGTTTTGTCGGTTGATGAAGCGGCGGATTCGGATTCGTCGTTTGTTTTGCTTGAAAGAAATCTCTTTATGCTTGCGCCTAAGTTTTCTCGTGAGGTCGAAGTGTTTGAAGAGGCGGTTGAACGTGAGTCAAAAGGTCAAAATCAGTTTATTATAGATTCGATTTCAGGGGACGGACCGCTTCCTAAAAAAAGCACTTTTGAAGAGGAACTTGATGTTCTTTTCACAAAGGAATTTAATACGGAACAGGCGGACATTTTAAAGAATTCGTACGAAAGCCCGATCACGCTTGTTGACGGACCTCCGGGAACCGGAAAGACCCACACTGTCGCCAATATGATCGGTCATTTTTTGGCTGAAGGAAAGAGAGTTTTAATTCTTTCGAAGAAGAAAAAAGCGCTCAGAGTTATAAAGAATATGATTGATCCGGGGTTTGCGGGCCTTGTCGTTTCAAGGGTCAAGGACTCGAACGACGACATAAGGGAAACTTTATATTATATAAATGATTTTATTTTAAATCACACGACTCCGGAGATGGAGGCGAAGGCGAAGAGAATTAAGAGCGAAAGGCACGACATCATTACGAGGATGAACGAGACAAAGAAGAGTGTGCTGGACATTTTGGAGTCGGAGTCAAAGGAGATCGGAGTCGGAGACGAGACTTTCAGTCCCGTTGAAGCGGCGAGATTTGTTGTAAAAAACAAGGACATTATAAATCTTGTTCCGGGGGAAGTTGAAAGGCTTCAAACTTTCCCGCTCACAGACGATGAGCTCGATTATATTTACACTACAAATAAAGAGGTTACAGAGTCCGAAGAGGTGCTTTTAAAAAGACCGCTTCCGTCGATTGATGAACTCATAAGTCCGGAGGATATAAAAGATACGATTGCTTCGATGGACACGATAGAGTTTAACGAGCTCAAATTTTTACCGCTAACGCCGCAAGGCACAAAGCTTACGGATGAGGGCGTTATGGTGGATGCGATTTTGATTGACGAGATGAGCGATATTTCGGAAGTAAAAACCGAGCTTGAAAAGCTTAAAGCGTTTATAAATCTTCCGCCATACAAAGAAAACGCACTTAAAGCGGGATTAAATCTCATAGACAACAGAGCGTACAACGAGCTTTCAAGAAAAGCGATGGTTGTGGACGAGTACCGCGAAAAACACATAGAGACTTTGACGGGAAAGACTATTGTTTATCCGGATATGCCGAGAGAAGATGTTATCGAGGCGCTCGAAAATCTCGAGGAAATTTATGGAAAAAAAGACAAGCCGGGCACTTTCGACACACTCTTTAAAAAGAATTTGAAAAATGTCATTCAAGGATTCACAATTAACGGTGAGCCTATAAGAGGCGCAAAAGACGCAAATGATGCTATAATCCTTATGAATTATGACAGGATTTTAAGCGATTTGAAAGCGCAATATGACGAGCTTATAACCGACAAAGGCGGTCCGGATTTTTCGGGATATTTCAGAAACAAGGACGAAATTTTCCAAAATCTTGAAACACTCTACAATTTTAAGGAGCTTTATTTGCCACTCGTTGACAGGTTAAATGAGCTTTTACCGGCGAAGATTATAAATAAAATTGCGCCTGTAAAGAAAAATCCGACGAGTGAAGTTTTGAGTTATCTCTCGACCGAGATTCACAATTTGCTCGAGCTCGCGCACATTCATATAAATGAATATATTCCGCTCAACAACAAAATAAAACGCAGTCTTTCTACTTTGAATGACTATGTGGATGCGGACGTCCCTATTTTGTATGAACTTATAAATGAAATAAAAAACAAAAAGATTACGGAATATGCCGCAGATTACGACGAATACAAGGTTCTTTCAAGAAAGAAGGACATCGTTTTAAGGAGAAGTGAGATTCTTTCGAAACTCTCGTGCGCACCTTCGTGGCGTGAATTTATCGAAAAACGCTTCGGTGAGCACGGTGGAGACACGGTGCCTGAGGGAATTAAAACTGCGTTCATGGCAAATGTCCTTAACAACGAAATTCAAAGAATTGTAAAAAGTCCGTACGAAAAAATGAGAAAGATGCTCAGTTGGTATAAAAAATCAATCATCGAGCAAAACCGTGAATACGCAAAAACGCTTGCGTGGTATCATTTCTTAAAAAGAATGGACGAAAATCCGGAGATCAGGCAGTCGATTAAGGGCCTTGAGCTCACATACAAAAAGCTTGGAAAAGGCACGGGCTTTGATGCAAAGGAACTTCAAAAGAAAGCGGAAGAGCTTTTGATACAGTGCCAACAATTTGTGCCGTGTTGGATTATGACTATCGACGATGCAATTCAAAATGTTGTATTTAAAAATAAATTTGACGTGACGGTTGTCGACGAAGCATCGCAGGCCGACATTTTGGCGCTGCCGCTTCTTTATACGTCAAACAAGCTGATTGCAATCGGAGACGATAAACAAACTACGCCTCTTTACGGAAATGTTCCGCTTGAGCGTGTACAAAACTTGAGAGAGACGATGCTTTCAAAGGATTTCCCGAATTTCCATCTGATGGATTTATCGACGAGTTTTTATGATATTTTAAAAACTACATTCCCGTCGTTCTTATTGAGCGAAGAATTCCGCTCTGTGCCTGATATAATCGAGTTTGTAAACACACTTTCATACGACGGAAAGATTCTTCCATTGAGAGATGAAAATGACACGACATTAAAACCGGCATTAAATCTTGTGAAGGTTGACGGAGTGAGAGATGGCGATATAAATGAGGTTGAAAAGGAAAAGATTGTCGAAATGATTTTGGATATGATAAAAAATCCGGAATATGAAGACAAGACAATCGGCGTTATAACGCTCCTCGGCTCCGCACAGGCGAAGGCGATAAACGACAGACTGATGGAAATGATCGACACGCTTGAATATGACAGAAGAAAGATTATGGCGGGCACGGCAATCGATTTCCAAGGCGACGAAAGAGATATTATGTTCATCTCGATGGTCGACAGTCCGAAAGATTCTCCGCTCAGACTGCTTTCTGAAGGCGCTGAAGAAATTAATAAAAAGAGATTCAATGTTGCGTTCTCTCGTGCGCGTGACCAGGAATTTCTCGTCACATCTCTCGGTGAGAGCGATTTAAAAACCGGGGACTTGAGACTTGCGGCAATCGAATATTTCAAAGAAAAATCACACGAACGTGAAGTAGAAGAAAGAAAACTCACGCCGTTTGAAATGGATATAATGAACGAGCTTGAAAAGAGAGAGTTCGTCGTTACAAACAACCACACGGCGGGCCGATATCCGCTTCCGCTGGTTGTAGAAAATCCGAAAGTTGCAATTGAAACGCCAGAGGAAAAGACGGGCATCAAACGTGAAGAGCTCGAAAGACAACTCGAAACGAGCTTGCTTCTTGAAAGAGTCGGTTGGAAACTCGCACATATAAGAGAATCGAAGTATGTATACGAGGGAGAAGCTGCAATTGACGAGCTTGTACAAAATATTATGAATAAGAGATAAAATTTGCTACGCATTTCGTGTAGCTTTTTTTGTTCCACGTGGAACATTTCTATTGAAAATAATTTCAGTAGATGTTAGTATATAATATAGAAAGTAAAACATATATTAGGAGGTGGCTATGGCAAAAATCTTATCATTTTTCAATCAAAAAGGCGGAGTCGGAAAAACCACAACTGTTTTGAACCTCGGAGCGGCGCTCGCTTTAAAAGGGAAGAGAGTGCTTGTCGTCGATGCGGATCCGCAAGGGAATTTGACGTCGGGACTGCTTTCGGAGGAGCCGGAATTTACGTTTTACGAAGTTATTATAGGCGAAAAAGATATTAAAGATGTAATAGTTGAGACAAATACAAAAAAACTGTCGCTCCTGCCGGGCTCAAATGATTCATATGGGCTTGAGATTGAGCTTGCGGTAAAGGGAGAATGGTTTTTTATACTTCGAAATAAAATTCAGGAGCTGAACAGCGATTATGATCTTATATTGATCGACTGCCCGCCGAGTCTCGGCATTTTAAGTCTTATGAGTTTAAATGCAAGTGACGGCGTGATTCTTCCGATACAAACGGAGTACTATGCACTCGAAGGTGTAAAGCAGCTCATGAGCACAATTTCGCTCGTTCGTGAAAATTACAACTCGGGTCTGAAACTTGAAGGCGTGCTTTTAACTATGTGCGACTTTAGAAACAACTTAGCGGTTGAGGTGAGGCGCGAGGTCGAAGATGCATTCGGAGAGTATGTTTTTAAAACCATGATTCCAAGAAATGTGAAGCTTGCTGAGGCGCCGAGTTTTTCAAAGTCGATTTTCGAATATGACAAGAGTGCAATCGGAGCGCAGATGTACAAGAAACTTGCAAAAGAATTTATAGAAAGGTTTAATCAAGATGAAAAATAAAACGCTTGGAAAAGGCTTGGGGGCGCTGTTCTCTCAAGTTGAGGAGACACAAAACGACGAGGTTAAACTCGTGCCTTTGGCGGATGTCATACCGAATCCGGAACAGGTAAGACACGATTTTGATGAAGCGCTCATAGATGAGCTTGCGACAAGTATAAAAAATCATGGACTTCTGGAGCCGATTCTTATAACTCCGTACGACGACAAATATATGATTGTTGCCGGTGAAAGAAGATATAGAGCGTTTAAGAAGAATAAGGAGACAAAGATTCCGGCGATTATAAAGGAATTTAAAAAGGAAGATATTAAAAAACTCTCGTTAATCGAAAATATTCAAAGGGAAAATTTAAATCCGATTGAAGAAGCGCTCAGCTACAAAGAACTTATGGAAGAACTCGAAATGACGCAAGCCGAGTTTTCGAAAGAGATTGGAAAGTCGAGAAGCCATGTCGCAAACTCAATAAGGATTCTGACATTGGATGAAGAAGTGAGGGATATGGTTAGAAGCGGAAAGATAAGTTTCGGTCATGCGAAGCTTTTGGTCGGACTTTCAGTTCCTGAGCAAAAGAAGCTTGCAAAAAAGATTATCGATTTAAATCTCAGCGTTCGCGATACCGAAAAAGAACGTAAAGCCAAAAAGAAGAGTTCGCCGAAATCAAACATACTCTATAAGGAGATTGAGGACAAGCTTCAAGACCGCCTCATGACAAAGGTCAAAATAAATGATAAAAAAGGCAAGGGTGAGATTTCGATAAGCTATTATTCGGAAGACGAACTTACACGCATAATTGAAATACTTGAGAATCTTTGATATAATTTAGATATAGAGGTGATGTAATTGTCAGAATTTGAAGTGAGGGTTATCACGGTTGACTCATTCACTCAGTGCAGATTCGGCGGAAATCCTGCCGCAGTCATTCCTGAGGCGTCAGCTATTCCTCAAATGTATTATCCTCAAATTGCAAATGAGATAAATCTTGCGCAGACTGCATTTGTGGACGAAATAGAAAAAGATATGTACTATATAGAATTCTACACACCGAATCGCGAAATTAACTTTTCGGGACACGCTACTATAGCTGCATTTTATGTGCTCGGTAGAATGGGCTTTATAAGACCGATTGAAAACGGCAAGAAAATTGTTCATGCCAAGTTGAAAAACGGTCAAATTTTGGATGTAGAAATTGAATACGACAATTATGAAGCGGGACTGGTTTCGATTCTTTCTCCGGAGATTACGACAAACGAGAAATTTTCGGACATTATAAATAAGGAATCGATAAGAAAAGTTCTTAAAATAAAAGAGAGTGATATTTCCGAGGTAATTATCGGAGAAGCTTTTCAAGGCGACATTTTTGTATCCTTGAAAAACAAAGAAGTGCTTGATAGTCTAAGAGTAGACCCATGGGCGCTGAGAGCTCTAAATGAAAAGACAGGTACTCAAGGCCTTTTCGCAATGACTGAAGAAATAGAAAAACCGAAGCTTCACACTTATGCAAGATATTTTTCACCGCTCTTCGGAATTATGGAAGAGGCGGCAACGGGTTCAAGCGCCGTTGTTGCGGGAAAAATTCTGCTCGATAGAAAGAATATAGAAAATATAGAAATCTATCAAGGTCAAATGATGAAACGTCCTGCAAGGATTGACGTCGAATATAGAGATGGCAAGATTTGGATGAGCGGACATTCGAGACTTGTGATGGATGGAATTATGAAAATATAAAATATAAAATTTAAAATGTTCCACGTGGAACAATAAATATTTTTGGAGGTAAATATGACAAAATTAGTAGATTTGACATTGACAGCTTATACAGATGAAGTTAGAGGCGAAAAACCGGCACCGGGCGGCGGATCTGTTTCCGCATATGCAGCAGCACTTGGCGCATCGCTCACACAAATGGTCGGAAGTTTGACAATTGACAAAAAAGCTTTTGAAGAACTCACAGACGATGAAAAAGCTTTGATGAGAGAAAATCAAAAGAAACTTGATGGAATTATCGATGAATTAAATGACATCGTAGACACAGATGCAAACAGTTTCGACGACGTTATGGCTGCTTTTAAACTCCCTAAGAACACGGACGAAGAAAAGAAAAAGAGAACTGAAGCAATTCAAACAGGATACAAGAAGGCTCTTGAAACACCTATTCACGCTGCAAAGCTCGGACTTGAAGCAATGAGACTTCAAAATATCTATGCTCTTAAAGGAAACAAGAATGCTATAACAGACGTCGGAGTTGGAACACTTCTCTTGCAATCGGGAATCGAAGGAGCACTATTCAACGCACTTATCAATTTGAATTCTGTAAAAGATGCGGAATATGTTGCACAAAAGAGAGCTGAAGTTGATGAAATAATGAAAGAAGGCAAGGACTTAAAAGAAAAGACATTGGAAATTGTCTATTCAAAACTACAATAGTTGAAGAACATGGAGGTTTGCTTTGATATATTTAGATAATGCGGCTACCTCATATCCAAAGCCGGAAACGGTTTATAAAGCGAATGATTACGCACTCAGAAACTCGGCAAACCCGGGCAGGGGTGCGTATCAACTCGCCATGGATTCGGCGAGGATGGTTTTTACGTGCAGAAATAAAATCAAGTCTCTCATAAATGCCGAAAGCACTAGGAATATAGTGCTTACAAAAAACTGCACGGAAGGTTTGAATATTGCAATTTTCGGCGCACTTTCACCGGGAGATCATGTTATTACGACTTATCTTGAACACAATTCAATTTTAAGACCTCTTCATGATATGGAAGAGCGCGGAGTTGAGGTGACATATGTTGAGCCGAGCATGAATCTCACTGCTGATATTTTAAAAAATGTGAGATACAACACGAAGATGGTTGCAATTAGCCATGTGGACAATCTTGTGGGATTTAAAAAGGACATTGAAGCAATTGGAAACAGCCTTTCGGACAATGTTTTATTTTTGGTCGACGTCGCTCAATCTTTGGGTCACGAAAAAATCGACGTGCAAAAGTATAGAATCGACCTCTGCGCAGCACCGGGACACAAGTCGCTTTTCGGACCGATGGGGAGCGGGTTTTTGTATGTGAAAAATCCTGATACTCTCACAACTTTTATGGTGGGTGGCACCGGCTCTGAGAGCAGTTCGCCTGTTCAACCGAATTTCAGTCCGGATAAATTTGAGGCGGGAACGCTTGCAGTACCGTCATATGCGGCGCTTGAAGCCGGAATAGAATTTGTAATGAATGAAACTGAAGAAAAAATAATGAAGAGAGTTCACTCTCTTGCAAGAAAACTGTTTACGGAATTTGAGAAAATAGACGGAGTTAAAACCTATTCAATTGGAGGTGTGGACACTATTACATCGGTTGTTTCGATAAATATAAAAGATATGGACAGCGGTGAGGTCGCAGATATTTTAGCAAACAAATATGACATTTGCACCCGAAGCCAAATCCATTGTGCACCGCTTTCTCATAAGTTTTTCAATACACTTAAGAGCGGAATGGTTAGATTTTCACCGGGATATTTTACGACCGATGAGGAAATCGAAAAAGCTGTTCTTGCAGTCAAAGAAATAGCGGCGGAAAACTAAAATGCTCGAAGCATATTTACCAATAATAACGGTTTCGCTCGGAGCAATTGTCCTGATTCTTGCAATACTTTCGGCGGTATTGTTTTCAAAGATAGGAAAGCTTCAAAAGCGCGTGGACACTTTTACATTTGGAATCGAAGACGCAAATCCGGAAAAAGTTATAAAATTGATTCAAAAGGATATAAGAGACCTTGAAACCGCCAATATACTAAAAGAAGAGAAGATTAAGGAACTGGAAACCGCATTAAATTTCACAATCAGAAAAGTCGGTTTCTACAGATACAATGCATTTTTAAACAAAGATGCCGGACGAGGCGGCGAGCTCTCGTTTTCAATTGCGTTTCTTGACGGTTTTAACAACGGTTTTGTGCTTACGAGTATCTACACAAGTCAAACAAGTGTGTGTTATGCGAAGCCTATAAAAAATAAAAAATCAAATCTTATGCTCTCCGAAGAGGAAGAACTTGCAATAGAAAGAGCTATTCGCGGCGGGGACTAATTTAGAAAGGGATATTATGGATTTAAAAAAAGAAATTGATGTCATAATGGATTTTCCGAAAGAAGGAATTTCATTCAAGGACATCACAACTTTATTGAGAGAAAGAGATTCATTCAAAGAAGCGGTCAAAGCGCTTGCAGAGCCTTTGAGAGATGAACATATTGACTATATAGTCGCACCTGAAGCACGTGGCTTTGTGCTTGGATGCCCTGTTGCGTATGAACTTGGAATCGGTTTTGTACCTATAAGAAAAAAGGGCAAATTGCCGCGCGAAACGATCAGCGTTTCTTATGATAAGGAATATGGAACGGACGAACTTTTCATGCACAAGGACGATTTAAAACCGGGCGACAGAGTTGCGGTCATAGACGACCTTTTAGCAACCGGTGGCACAATTAAGGCGACTGAGGAACTTGTAAAAAAGACCGGTGCTGAAGTTGTAAAAATCGGATTTTTAATTGAACTCACGGACCTCAAGGGTCGTGAAAAGCTCGACACAGATGTATTTTCTATTGTAAAATACAATATATAAACTCAAGCTTTCGCATTTTAATGTGAAAGCTTTTCTTTCACAAATTTTTCGTAACTAAAATTTAAATTTTAAGGATAGGTTACAGTATATAATAATAACATGGATACAAATAATGTTTATAAGAAAATCTTAATAACTATTATTGCTTTATCAATGCTTTTTTTTACGGCATGCGGCAATGAAGAAAGCAAAGAAAACACAAGCAAGGAGTCTGCAAAGTTTCATATTGGGCTTGTAACCGGCACTACGACCCAAAGTCGAGATGTTTTTAAGACGGCGGAAAAGCTCATCGAAAAGTATGGAGATGCAAATCTTGGCGGATATATTTGCCATCTAAACTATCCCGACAATTTTCCTAAGGAGCAGGACAATGCAATTTCGCAAATCACAAGCTTTATTGAAGACGAGAAGATTAAGGCGGTTGTTGTGAATCAAGGAATAACAGGGACGGCAGAGGCTTTTAAAATTATAAAAGAAAAAAGACCGGACATATTGTGTTTTGTTTCAAACTCACACGAGGAGCCCGATGAGATTAACAAATACGCCGACCTTGTCATCGACCCGGACAATATCAAAAGAGGGTATTTGATTCCGCTGTGTGCGAAAAAAATGGGGGCAAAAACTTTCGCTCATGTTTCCTTTAAAAGGCACAGGGATATCGAGCAAATAAATTTGAGAGAGCGTATAATGAAGGCGACGTGCAATAAAATCGGACTCGAATTTGTCTCGATTGATGCGCCGGACCCGGCAAGTGACGGCGGAGTTGCCGAAGCGCAAAATTTTATTTTGGATCAATTTCCGCTATGGATAAAAAAATATGGAAAAAATACGGCGTTCTTTTCGACAAATGATGCACATATAGCGCCATTAATTAAAAAGACGATGGAATATGGCGCCATTTTTGTGGAGCAGGACTTGCCGAGTCCGAGTCTTGGGTACAAAGAGGCGCTTGATATAAATGAAGATATGAGCAATCATGACATGCTGCACAAGGAAGAAATGGTTTTGTATAAAGAAAATCCGGACCGAATGGGAACTTGGGTCTATTCATACGGAAGCAGCACGACGGAGCTTCTTGTGGAAATCGCAATGCGCTCGATTAGAGGTGAAATTGAAAAGCCTGACAAAGAAAAAGTGCTCGAGATTTTTGAAGAAATTAATCCGGATGCGGACTGGAAAGCCGACTACTCTGTTGACAAAACGAGCGGCGATAAAATTAAAAACCATATTCTAGTATATCAGGACACATATATTTTTGGAAAAGGTTTTTCAAATATTGCGGACAATAAAATTCCTAATATTGCTGAACTTTTAAAAAAATATGAAGAAGAGAATATTATAAGAGATTAAAATTTTAAGAATGCTTAGCCACTAATGGGGAAGCATTTTTTTATTTTTGAAGTTTGTATTTTAGTTATTTATTTTGTTTCTATTAAATATAAATTTTGCTTCTATTAAATATAAATTTTGCTTCAAATATTCTGTAATATAAAAAACCTCCGTTACTAATACAATCAGTAAAGAGGTTTTTTTGATTTGTAAAATTGTATTGTTATACAAGATTTTTATTCATATATTTCTAGATAAGATAAAAACGATGTATAAATATATGTTATCCGGCGATAGTCTTAAGTTCTTTAACCATGTCAATCTTTCCGATTTTTCGTCTTTCAATTGCTTGACACAAAACGAAAATCACAATGGTCATTAGGTAGCCGAGCAAGAAGACGTTAAGAGGAATGGTTACTTTAATATATGCGTCAAATTTTTGCATAGAAATGAAGTAAAGGTATTTCATAATCTTGTCAAGTATTGGGATGAGTATGATTTGGAAGAATAATAAGATCAAAAAGCTGGTGTTTACATAAATTTTTGTGATTTCATTATCTCTAAAACCAAATATTTTAAGATAAGTCATATTGAGTTTTGCACGCTCGATAATGAGTTCCGTTACCATTAGAAGTAATATAAAATAGAAGGCAACGGCAACCATTTGAATCATCGTAAAAACGACCGAGAATGAGTCTAAAAAGTGAATCATAAATTTACTCATTTCATCACGATTAATTTCTGTGACTAGATTTTCCTTCGACACATTTAGTGCATTGTCGCTCATATATGCGTTAAAATATGCATAGTCACGGTTTATAATCTTGTTTAGAGAAGTTCTTTTTGTGAATATTTGAAAATAGTTATTTTCACTATCAACAGCTTTAACTTTTATATTTTTCTCTTTACTATTATACGGTTCTCTAATTTTAATTGTATCACCAATTTTATATTCAAATCTTTTCGCAAGGCCATTACTTATGACGGCCTCGTCGTTTTGAAGACTTGAAATATTTAAACTGTCATATTTAGTGTCGTCATCTATTCCGTAAATCTGAACACTTTCATCGTTTTTGTCTGCAAGATCTGCACTTATAATTGTTACTTTTGGTGCATCAAGTTTATCCATGTCGCTTTTAACTATATAAGTGTGGGCATATTTCATTTGTGTTTTCATATTCTTGGCGTAAATATTAAAAATCGGTTTTGCAGATAGTGCAAACATTAACAGAAGATTTGCAATAAAAACGCCGAAAAGAAGGGAAACATAAGTAAGCTTATTTGCAAAAATAACCCTTAATTTAAATTTTTTAATGAAGCTTAAATTTTTTAAATGAAATCTGCTCTTGGCTTTTGATTTTTTAAAATTCCGTCTCAAAAAGTTAACGGGACTCATGTTGAGACTTCGGGATATGACTGCGTAGTTTATTATAAGATAGAGAATCATCGGCATAATCGACGTTATAAGAAATGATCTTGGGCTTATGAATGGCTCGAATGAAGGCAAATCAAATGATCTATAATAAATTTCAGCATATTTTTTATACACATATAGATATGCCGCAGCATTTCCGATTAGAGATGAAATGAGAACAAGAAAAAGTGGCATTGACATATAATTTTTAAGGAGTTCTCGTTTTCTGTAGCCTGAGGCAAGAAGAGTGCCGATTATAGGGGCCTCTTCTTCGATAATGCTTTTAATTTGAACGCTTGATATAAATGCTATCGCTATAAAAAGAAGAGCGGTTGCTATTGTCATCATAGGGACATCGCCACCCATGTCATCCATAATATATGTTATACACTTATTGTCGAATCTTGTAACACCATCAACCATCAAATTATCTTTGTTCACGATTTTTGAAATGGACTTGAGTATTTCACGTGCTTCTTTTTTATCTAAGTTCTCATTTGTGTGATATGAATAAAGAAAATTTAATTGTTTGTCGGACACATCATCAAATGCTTTTTCAGGGAGCGTTGCAATGCCAAAGTGGCCGGTGTCCATTACCAAATCGTTTCTATTCTTTAGTGCAGAAGAATAGTCCGGAAAAGATGCAAGAGAGGCAACGGTGTAGGTTTTGTCAGCTACAGTAATTTTATCGCCGACTTTAATATTGTTATTTCTTGAAAAATATGCGGACATAGTAATTTCGTCCGATTTTTTTGCTAAACTGCCCTCAAGGGGTGTGGCTTCATTAACATTTTTTCTATTTTTGAAAATTCTTAAAACCTTGTCGGAATCTATTTTCTCTTCGAAATAGTAATTTTCGTAAAGTTTTAATCCGAGAGCCTCAATTTTTGATTGTAAGTCGTCGGTAAGTTCATATATAGTTTGAAATTCTCCGTCTTCAACCTTGCCCTCGTCAATTTGCTTATAATAAAGTTTTTTGATTGATTGTTGTGCGGTGAAAAATGATGAAGCAAAAACCACAATGAAGCTCAGTGCTATAAGTATAGGGAATACTTTTAAAGGCTTATATTTAAACTGCCTGAAAATTCTCTTGTTGATCGGATTTCTCATCTACCAAGTCACTTCCTTTGCAGAAATTTTATCCTTGTTTTCGACAACACTTTTAATACTGCCGTTATGGAGTGACAAAATCACATCGCTCATCTTTGCAATTTGAGTGTTATGGCTTGCGATGATTACGGTTGAGTGGTACTTGTGGTTTAAATTTTCTATTAAGCACAGAACGTCTTTTGCGCTTTCGTAGTCAAGTGCCCCGGTTGGCTCGTCACAAATTAACAGCTTAGGACTTTTTATCATTGCGCGTGCAATTGATGCCCTTTGCGCTTGTCCGCCTGAAATTTCGTTCGGGTATTTATATTTATGCTCACTAAGTCCGAGTTCGTCTAGTAGAGTGTCGGTGTTCAGTGGTTTTTTCGAGAGATATTTGCCGACTTCAACATTTTCAAGTACATTTAAATCGCTTATGAGATTATAAAATTGGAAAACGAATCCGAGATTTTCGCGTCTGTAATTTTCCAAAGCTTTTTTCGACATATTTTTTATGTCTTCGCCAAAAACGTTTACATCTCCTTCATCAATAGTCTCGATGCCACCCAAAATATTTAGCAAAGTTGACTTACCGGACCCTGAAGGTCCCAACACGCAAATAATTTTGCCGTCTTCGATTTCTAAGTTTATGCCTTTTAGAACTTCCGCTCTATTTTCTTTTGTTCCGTAGAACTTATGCAAATTTGAAATTCTAATCATAAAAACACCTCCTCAAATATTGTTAAACATATATTAGCACAATTTTTAGTTAGCGTCAACTAACTTTTTGAAAGATATTGAATTATATATATCTTGTGTACAAATCTTTCGAGGTTTGAATATATGTAAATATAAAATAAACATATAAAAGATTTTGTTAAATATAAACATATACAATTTGATATAATGCATGAGATTTTTATGATATAATATATGTAAGGATGTGATTTTTTGAAAAATAAAATGCTTTATGATCGCGAAGTCACTTTTAAGGACAGGGCGATTGAGTTTGAAGTAAGGAAGAAGTTAAAGAAGATGCAAGGACCGATTATGTTTTCGGAAACTTTAAACATATATGAGCTTGAGGTGATTTCAAGGGGGACGAAGGACCTTGAGGGCATAGAAAATTTAGTAAATTTGGAGAGGCTGTCGCTTTATTCAAACAATTTAAATGCGATGACTCTGAGGCATTTGTCGGGGTTGAAACATTTGAAGAGTCTCGATTTGGCGGACAATCCTTCGATTATGGAAATCCCTGCGGGCACGCTTGACGAAATGACTGAGTTAAGAGAGCTCGTTTTGGACGAAACGGGAATTTATACGCTCGATGAGATTATGATGGAGAAGCTCACAAATCTCGAGGAAATTTTAATTGAGGACAATAATATTAAAAATTTAAATTTTTTAAGAAACAATAAGGCGCTCAAAAAAATTCTTTTTAGAAACAATCGCGTTTCGGACATAAGTGCGATAAAAGATTTGGAGAAACTTGATGAGGTTTGGGGTGCAAATAATGAAATTTCGTCGATTGATGCGCTTGAAGACAAGAGTGAGTTGGAATATATAAATTTTGAAAACAATTTCATCGAGGATATTTCGGCGCTAAAAAATTCTTATAAGCTTGAAACGGTTTATCTTGGAAACAATAGAATCACAAATGTTGACGCGCTTAAAGATAAAAAGCTGATAAAAAATCTTGAGCTCGAAGAAAACAGAATTTCAAATATTGAGGCGCTCTCGAGTCTCGATGAGGTTGAAAGGCTTTATTTAAACAAGAATAATATAAAGGACTTTTCCCCGATTGCAAATTTAAAAAATCTGGAAACACTTTTTGTTTCGCAAAATCAAACTTTAAATTTTGATGTGCTTCACGAGATTGGAATAAATTTGAGAAACAAAGACTTTTAAAATGTGATTTTCATATTTCATTAGCATTACATTTCATGTAATATTGTTTAAAAGCATAAAAAATAGGTTATAATTAAATTAAAGCGATTACTTAAGGAGGTATTAGCTATGAAGAAACTACTAAGTGTTATTCTTGCAGCGGCACTTGTTATAAGCGGTGTTTTTCTATTCGAGTTAAATGCAGCCGACAATCCACGCGTCAAATATTTGCAAGATAAAAAGATTATCATCGGAGACGAAAACGGTGAATTAAACCTGACAGAAAACATCACTCGTGACCAATTTGCAAAAATTGTTGTTTACGCATTGGGTGATCAAGAAAAAGCAGACAATTTGATTGGACTTAAATCCCAATTCAGCGATATGAAAGTTGGCGGATGGGCAAACGGATATGTTAACGTTGCATCAACTGCAAAAATCGTAAACGGTTTCCCTGACGGAACATTTAAACCGCGCCAAAACGTAACCTATGAAGAAGCTATCAAAATGATGGTTAACACAGCTCTAGGTCGCGATTTGACAGAAGCTGAAAAAGCTGTTGAAGGCAGATGGTCAAAACCATATATCGACAAAGCTATTGAACTTGGACTTTTAAAGAACTTGGGTGTTGTTGATTATCAATCACCGGCTGTTCGTGAAAAAGCTTTTGATATTTTATACGAAGTAATTATCAGAAGATTGGAAACTCCTGAAGCAGCAGTTCGCGGACTCGTTGTTGAAGCTGACGACAAGGGCGCAAAAGTTTTGGTTATCGACACAGATTCAAAAGATATTAAAGTTGAAGACGAAATCAACTTCAAATTCTCAGAACTTCTCGACGCAAGACACTATATCGGTAAAGTATGCGACCTCACAGTCGGTCCTGAAAGCAAAATTACAGCTTTAAAAGTTGCAGGTGAATATGAAGTTAAGACAGGAACATTCGAAATCCTAAGAAACAGACTTTATATGAACGGCGACAAGAGCGGATATGACCTTTCATTGAGCGACAGAACGAAACTCGAAGACAATTTGGCAGGCATTTTACACAACGGCGTAAAATACAGCTATGACAAATATGAAAAAGAAATTAAGAATGTTGAATTTGCACAAGTTACTGTTCACAACAACAAAGTTGTGTTCATCAGAAGCTTCAACTTCAAAGACATCGCACCGATTGCAGATGTTAAAGACGGAAAAGTTTATGTAATAAAAGACGCAAATCCTGAAGCAATTTCAATTCAACCTTTGACAAATGTTTATAAAGTAACAAAAGAAGGTTTGGAAGCAATCAAACCTATCGAAGTTCCGACAGACGGAGTTCTCCATATTTATGGAAACAACGAAGCTATCGTTACAGACGAGAGCTTGAGCGACGTTACATTCAGACTTTCTAAGAAGGACGGCGTTTTGAACTTCTATGTAAACGGCGACTACTACAAGATTAACACTGAAAAGGATAAAAGAGGTGTTATCAGCGTTGATTTTGAAAACTACAAAGTTATACCAAATGATGAAAATGACAGCACTTTAAGAGCAATGGAAACAAAGAAAAATGTTATCCTTCTTGACTTAAACAACAATGTTCAACTCGTTCGCGGAAACTTTGCAGAAAAAGAAGAAACGATGATTGTAGAAAAAGTTGCATCAGGCGAAATCAGAATGATTGACAAAGACAACAATCCGGTTGACGTTATCGACAATTTAAACCTCGAAATTTTCGAAGGCAAAAAAGTTATCAGAATGCAAGATTTAAACGCAGGTGACCTCGTTTATGTCTCTACAAAAGACCACAAAGTTGCAAAAATCCAAAAATATGCAAGCACAACAGATGCTAAAAATGTGGACAAAAAAGGCGCAGAATTTGCAATCGACACAAGACCGAGCCGTGGAAGATATGGACTTGTAAGTGTTGACAAAGTCGAATATGAACTAACAAAAGACAGCGATATAATCGTTAATGAAAATGGACAATACAATTTCAGAACTCTTGAATATGTCAAGAAATTCGCTTCAGAAGGCGCACTTCAAGCTGTTGTTGTTTCAACCGAAGACTTCCAAAACAGTGTTCCGGGTGCTGCAACACCGATGACAGCAAGAAAAGACCTTGTAAAGACAATTGTATTTACAAACTTTAAAGAAAATGTTCCTGTTGATCATGTTGAAACCCTAAAAATGGTTTACGGATTTGTTCAAGGAACAGATGCTAAAATCACAGCTGAAGATAACAAAGGCGAAAAGAAAGAACTTGCCATCTTCAAAAATGCAGAAATTGACAGACTCGACCCTGAAGACATCGTACGTGTTTCACTTTCAAAAGATGGAGAAGTTATCTCTGTAGAAAAACTCATTCCATACAATTATCGTGAATACACAGTTACAGATTATGCTGTAAAGGACGGCGTTACAACTGTTAAACTTGAAAGAGAAGGCAAAGAATTTGTCAAGACTTTCAGAAAAGACATCACAATCTTCGGAGCAGAACCGACAGTCGGCTCTGTTGTAAGAATGCACGTTGTTGAAGACGACATCGACGCTCTTTATGTTATAAAATAGTTGAATTTGTATAAAATGCTCCCGATCTTTCGGGAGTATTTTTTTATGAATTTTTTTGAAAGGTTTTTTACTCGTTGTGTAATGTTATGAAAAGTGAATTTTTGGATTGAGCACATGAAATATGTTAGTGATTTAAAAAAGTGTTATTTAGCATTTTTTAAATTGGAAATTTAGATATGTATAAGATATAATAGAAATTATTAACGGATTCGAGGTGAGGACGGTGTATTTTAAATACGGTGAAAAAGAGATTTCATATTTAAAAAATAAGGACAAGAAACTTGCGGAAGTTATTGAGAAAGTCGGCTTTATCGAAAGAGAAACGGAGCCGGAGCTTTTTTCCGCACTCGTCCACCACATTGTCGGCCAACAAATTTCAACAAAAGCTCAAGCGACAATTTGGGAAAGAATGAAAAATTCTCTTGGGGCGGTCACGCCGGAGATGATCTTAAACGCAAGTGAGAATGAGATTCGTTATTTTGGAATTTCATTAAGAAAAGTTGAATATATAAGAGATTTTGCGAGAAAAGTTCACATGGGGGAATTTGACATAGATGCGGCTGAGAAGATGGATGACGACGAGCTTATAAAATATTTGACGAGTTTAAAAGGTGTCGGCGTTTGGACGGCGGAGATGATACTGCTCTTTTCACTCGAGAGACCTAATGTACTTAGCTTCAATGACCTCGGCATACAAAGGGGGCTTCGGATGGTGTATCACCACCGAAAAATCGACAGAAAACTTTTTGAAAAATATCGGAAGAGATATAGTCCTTATTGCAGCGTTGCAAGTCTTTATCTTTGGGCGGTCTCGGGAGGCGCGATTCCCGAAATGAGGGATTATGCACTGAAAAATAAAGGTTAACTTACGAAAAGGTTTTTGAAAATTGGATGAATCTATGGAATATATTTTTGAATATAAGTCGCCGATTGGAATTATCATAATCACATCGGACGAAACGGAGATTACGGGTCTTCGATTTAAGGGACAGTCGGAAACTGAAGTGCTTTGCGACAAGAAATATAAAGAAACGAGCGCGATAAAAGAGGCGAAGAGATGGCTCGACATATATTTTTCGGGAAAAAATCCGGGGTACATTCCTGCTATAAATCCGAAGGGAACGGAATTTCAAAAGCTCGTTTGGAAAATACTTCTTGAGATTCCGTACGGAAAAACGACGACATATGGAGAAATTGCAGGAAAAATCGCGGAAATCAAAAATGTTTCCCGAATGTCCGCACAGGCAGTTGGCGGAGCTGTGGGGAAAAATCCGATTGCAATTATAATCCCGTGCCACAGAGTTATCGGGAAAAACGGTAAATTGACGGGCTATCGGTATGGAATGGATAAAAAAATATCGCTCCTCGCGCATGAAGGAGCAGATATGGGAAAATTTTTTGAAGATTGAGAGAGTCGATGAATGAGGCTCTTTTTTTGTTGGAAATTTTTCTGACGTCTTTTAGAGAATGATACAACGTTCGCACATAAATATCAAAACCAAAAATCTATAGTAAAATTTTCGCCGCTATCGCCCAATAACGGCTTTTATATTTAAATCAAGTATAATTGATCGTATTTTATATAAAATCGTTTATACAAAGTGTCAGGCTTTAATTTTTGTCTATTCAAATTTCTGATGAAATCATTATTAAATGCTGCAAAAATAAATTTTTATTGCGCACGTTTTTGGTATCTATACACATTTTTATCTCATCTCATAACGAAATCTAAGATTTCTTTTTATGTGCCAAAAAATGCTGTCCGACACATACGGCGCACAAAAGTTATATTCCAACATCACTCATAATTGTGTGTTTAGCTTTATCTCATGCGTCGGGACGTAGCCCGACGCTACAAACAACGTAATCACATACAACAATAAATCTCACTTACAGTAATATTTATTTTCGCATGTAGATAATTTCGGTGTATAAAAAACGACGATTACCGGTACATATATACATTTTCGAAGAACTTTCGATGAGAAACGATTAGATTAAAATTTTAGGAGTGAGACCTTTTTGCGATATTATTTCCATGCTCAAAAGCAAAATTAAGAATTTCTTTCTCATGCGTTGGAAAACGCAGCCATCGTTACTTCGGTGCTTGCAATATTTTACAATTTACAACACACAATTTGCGAGGAATTTTCGATGAGAAACGGTTAGATGAAATATTTTAGGAGCGAGACGTACTGGCAAGTACGTCGCAACGACTAAAATATTGAATCAATCGTTTATCGCGAAAAGGCCCGCAAATTTAATTACAAAAAAAGACTGCTACAAAACTGTAGCAGTCTTTTTGGTTATTGTTATTTAGAGATTGTATCTCCGATTGTATTGACAATATTTAGAACTTGGTTGTTTGATTCAAAGTAGCTGAGGTTTGTTACGTTGCCGTCTTTGTCGAGGTACATCAAGCATGGTACATAGTTTGAATTTACGATGTTGAATAATCCTCTTGCATTGTAGTGGAAATATGGTTCCATTTGGCTTAAACCAAGTCTGTTCAAGATGTTTCTGATTGAGTAAGCGTTGCCGGAAGTCATTGCTTCAACCATTGTGAATCTTGATTTGTCAATGTTTACAAGGCTTCTCCAGCTGCCTTGGCAGCCGCCGCATTCAGGATATCCCATTGCGATGACTGTCGGGCGTTTGCCGTCGATAAGTGAAGCGATTGTAACGCTTTGACCGTTCATATTTGTCAATGTGTAGTTCTTAACATTTCTTCCGTAGATAGCTCTTAGCTTTGGTCCCAAGTCGCCGCTGTTCAAGTGGTTGAATTCACCTTTTCTTGCTCTTTCGTCATAGCTTAATTCGCCGGATGACGGTTCATAAGGGTCAGGATTGCTTCCTGTTGTGATAGTGAATTTGCTTGCAGCTCTTGCGCTTGAATCGTTTGCGAGTTCAGCTTCAATGGTGTATGTTCCTTGTGGAATTGATTGGTTTGTTGTGAATGTTAGAACTGATCTTCCGTAGTAGTCTGTAGTTCTGTCGTAGTTGTAAGATTTTCCGTCAGGATATGTGAATGTGAATTTAACCGGTTGGTTTGTCATTGCACTTCCGTTTTGGTCTTTTACAAACAATGTCATTCTGATTACTGCACCCGGTTTGAATGTGTCTCCGCCGCATGTGAGTGTAAGATTTGCATTGTTGTTTTCTTCTTCTTTTACAACTTCGAAAGTTACAGTTTCTTTCTTAGCGACATAGTTTCCGTCGAGTGCTTCGATTGAAACTTCATAAGTTCCTACCGGTGAATCTTTGTCCGGTGTGAAGTATAAGTTTGTTTGACCTTGATATCCTGTGTTTCTGTCATAAGTTCCTGTTTGAACTTGGTTGTTAGGATATTTAAGAGTGTATCTTAAATTTGTATTTCTTACAAGATTGTTTGATGCATCTCTTAACATTGCAGTCATTCTTACTGTTTCATTTGCTCTGATTTCAGTTTTGTCAACTGAGAGTGAGAGTGTTGAGTTGTAAACTTCACCTGGAGTTTCATCTTCGCCTTCAACATCCAAGTCAACAGTTGTCTTTAGAATATTGTATAGACCGTCTTTGTCGAGCGGACCTGCAATGTTTAAAAGTCTTCCGTTTTCGTCAAGAATAACTGTGTTAGGTGTTGTGAGGAATCCTAGACGTGATGCCCAAATTTTTTGGTCAGCGTCATAGTAGATTTGATCTCTGAAGTTTTCGATATTTAAGTCTTTAAGAACTCTGTCTACAAAGTCAACTGTTGATTTTACGTCTTCTTCAACTGATGTTACGATTTCTAAGAAATTGTATTTATCGTGAGGAAGTGGAGCCATCTTTTCCCACATGTCAACACATGCTCCGCATCCAGGATAACCGAATACGAGAACTGTTTTCTTTGACGGGTCGATGAGATCAGCGATTTTGTGGTCGCCTAAAGTAGCGTCCTTAACAGTGTATTGAAGAATGTTTTTGCCGTAGTGTTTTTCGAGTGATTCATATTCGAAATCTGTAGGTTTTAAGTGTCTGAATTGACCTTCAGCCTTACGTGCAGCATATGATTTGAATGCTACTTCTCTGTCAGCAACTTCAAAACTTGCAATACCTGTAATCTTTTCGAAGTTGTTGTAGCTTGCTTCTGCAACTACACTGTATTTTCCGTTTTCTTGTGGAGCTGTGAATACTTGGCTAACTTCTCCTGTATTTCCTGTTGTTACTGTCTTTGTTTCAAGAACTCTTCCGTCTTGGTTTTTAAGACTTAGAGTGATAGATGATTTTCTAATATAGTTTCCTTCAAGGTCTGTAACTTTAGCGTTTACAGTTACTGTTGAACCCTTAACATATGCTGTTTTGTCAGCTCCGATATTGATATCGAGTGCTTTTTCATATTCAGGGAATACTGATGGGCGGTTTTCTCTTAACCATTTGGTCATTCCGCCGTTCATCCAGTAGATTTTCTTGAAGCCGAGGGCTTTCATCATTTCTGCTGTACCGCCTGAACGAACTTGTGTTCTGCAGTATAGCAAATAAGTTTTGTTTTTGTCTAATGTTTTTAAGAAATCTTCGTGGTCTTTTGCGTAATAGTCGTGGTGAATACATCCGTCGATGTGTGATTCGTTGTATTCAGCCTTTGTTCTTACGTCAAGAAGTACAAAGTCTTCGTTGTCTTTGTTTTCTTCGATCATCTTTTGACCTTCGTCGGTTTCAATCATCTTGTAGATGGTTTCTTCCGGTTCATCAGGTTCAACAGGATCTACCGGGTCAACCGGGTCAACAGGGTCAACAGGATCTACAGGTTTTTGTCCGATGTAGAACTTGTATGTTTCGTTAACTCCGTCATATCCCCATCTGTCTGCAACAACATTAACTGTGTATTCGCCTTCACCCATAGTTGTGTCTGAAGTAACATAGATTTCAGCCTTACCATACCAGTTGCTGTATTTTGTGAGTTTGTATTCTTTTCCTTGCGGGTCTGTAACAACAATCTTCATAGCGTTTGTTCTTACAGGTTTTCCGTCTTGATAGTTCAATTGAAGTCCGATAGTAGCTTTTTCACCGATTTGGTATTCGTCCTTATCTTGTGTGAATTCAATTGTCAAGTGTTTAGGATTTACATATTTTACAACTTCAAATGTTGCTTCACCGATTGAATTTTGGTAACTTGATTTTGAAGATGTGATCTTAACTTTGTAAGTTCCTGCAGGACCGTTTTCAGGTTTGTATGTGTAGGTTGCTCTACCATAATAGTCTGTACGTCCTGTGTTTCTGTGAACTGTACCGTCAGCTGTTGTGATTTCGATGTTGATGTCAGCATAGCTGATAGCATATTGTCCATAGCTTGTTTGAATATTAAGTGCGATTGAACCGTTGCTGTAAATTGAATTTTGAGCAGGTGTAACAGTTGTTACGAATGTCGGACGACCGTCGTTAACTTCAAATGTTGCTACATCATTTGCAGGATTATAGTTTCCGCCGCTTGCTTTAACATTTACAGTATATTTACCTGAAACGCCGAGTTCATAAGATGAAATAGTGAATCTTGCATTTCCGTAGTAATCTGTATAAGCAGATTTTGTGATGTGGTTTCCGTTCGGTCCTACAATGTCGATTTCAACAGTTGTATATTTGAGGTTTCTGTTGTATTTATCCTTTGTATTAACAGTGATTGTTTGGCTGTTTCCGCTACTTACAACATCGCTTGAAAGAGTTGTTGTAACATTGATAGGGTTTGTATTGCCGCTGTTTCCTGTAACGGTTACATATGCAACTTGTGAAACATTTGAACCGTCTGTAGCAGTAGCTGTAATCTTAACCTTACCTGCGCTGATACCGCGAACGTTTCCGTTGTTGTCAACAGTTGCGATACGTGGATTTTCACTTACAAATGACAATGTTTGGTTCTTTGCATCTCTCGGCATAATTGTTGCAGAGATTCTGTATGAGTCGCCAACAGAGATTGTCTTGTTGTTAGGTGTAAGAGAAATATAAGTTACTTGTTTTCCTGCGCTTTCTACAGTTACACGTGCACTTGCAGTAACTCCGTTTGAAGCCTTTGCAATAATGTTACATGTTCCTTCGCCGTTTGCACGGATAACTCCGCCTGAAACAGTTGCAACTCTTGAATTTGTTGTTGACCATGAAATGGACTTATTTGTTGCGTTTTGTGGATAAACAGTTGCTGTGATAGTCTTTGTAGCACCTGCTGAAAGTGTTACATTTGTTTCTGAAAGAGCGATTGATTTTACAGGAACGTTTACAACTTTATTTTTTACATTAACTGTAAATGTAGCTCTCTTGTATGAACCGTCAGTTGCAGTTGCAGTAACTGTTGCAGAACCTTCTCTCAATCCTTTTATAACTCCGTTTTGAACTGTTGCAACATAACTTGGATTTACACTGTATGATAAAGTCTTGTTTGCTGCATCTTCAGGGAGAACTACAGGATTTAATTCATAGCTTTGTCCAACTTCAATTTCAAGTGGATTTTCGTTGAAGCTGATTGAATCAACTTTCTTTACTTCAGGGTTTGGTCCCGGATTATATCCTGCAGGACGTGTCATAGCTTTCAAACATACGTTTGCATTGTATCTTTGTGTTGTAACGTCCATCCAGTTGCTTCCGTTGTAAGAAATGTATGATTCATTTCTGTTTGCTCTTGCACGTGATGAATAGTAAGCAATCGGATTTTCAATAGGAATAGGATATGAATATCCCGGAGTTGTAAGTTTAACAATTGGAGCGAAATATTGTCCTGCTTGAACATTATATGTTCTAATAGGAACAGTTACATATCCTGCGTATTCAATATTACCGCTTGCAACCGGTGTGCGGTTGTTGAAACTTACTTGACCGTTTCCTGAAGTCATATAAACTTCATAGCTTGCGCCGTTTGACGGAACAAAGAAACCAACTTCGAATACATCTGTGTTGTTTCTTACAGGACCGAATACGTTTGAGAAATAACCTGTTTGACCGTTACCGATGTTTGAAGTCATACCTAAATCATCGTAGTACCAGATTGATTCGTTTGCTTTCTTTTCCTTCATCTTAAAGATAGCATTGCTTCTTCCTGCAAAACCGTCGAAATAAGAAACATAATAGTATCCACCCATATACTTCCAGTTTTGACCCCATGAGTTTTTAATAATCCATGCGCCATCTCCCGGAGGTGTGATACCGAAGTTGTTACGGCTGAAATCGTCGTCCCAACCGACAATAGTTACAGCGTGGTTTGCGTATCCTGAATTACCAGGGTTGTAACTTGCCATTGTTCTGTCGTTTAAATACCATTCGCTTCCGTTAATAGTTGTGTAAGCAGCACCGTATCTCATGATAGCATCTTTAAGACCTTCTGTGTCCCAACCGTTTCTGACGTCAGGAATATTCATGATCTTGTCGATATCCTTAACTCTTTGAAGTCCTGTTGGTGAAGTGAATCCATATGGTGAATATGGTTCGTCAGCTTCTGAGATAGGACCTGACCAACGAGCGAGATAACCTGATGCAACTTGCCATGTACCGCCTTGGTCCGGACCCCAGTCGTAACCGTGAGTGTTTCTCAAGTTCTTTTCACTGAAGTCGTTTACTTGCGGCATCAAAGCTGATTCTGCTGAACCGTAAGTTGCGAATGCCCAACATGAACCGTTAGGTCCTTGGTTTTTAACAGGCGTTACACGATTTTGTTGTCTCAAATCGTACTTTCTTGGAGCACCTTGGCGAGAAAATTCAGGAGCTTTTTTTAAGTCATAGTTTGTATTAACCTTTAACGGGTCAACACGTAAACCGTAGAACTTTTCATCTCCTGCAGCTCTTACGCGATTAAATTCCGGATTTACCGGAGCTTCGTCGACAAATAAATCATCGACCAATTCTTCTTCGGCAACAATTCCTGTTTCCGGATTTACATCTTGAATCACATCGCTGATTTCAAGACCGTCTTCTGCGAAAACAGAAATAGGTGCCACTACCATAACTAATGCAAGTACTACACTAATAATGGTATTAACAAATCTTTTGTTCATAATACTCTCCTTTCGTATTAAAGCCGTTTTTAGAAAATCATCTTTTTGTTTGTTCTTAGATAAAAATTATTTGGATTTTTTTATTTTAAGAACAAATTTTCTAATTAAAACAACTCTAAATTAATTATAGCAGATTTTTCTTTTCATTACAATACAAATACAAATGTTGCGAAAATTTAATATTTATGCTAAAAACAAGTAATATCAATGCATTCAATGTTTTTTATAGATAAATTAACAATTTTTTTTCTTAATTTTTTTGTAATCTGTTGATTTTTATAGTTTTTAATGGTATAATTAAGAAAAAGATAGGTTGGTATTATGAAAATATTAGAAAACAAAGTGTTTTCAATCACATAGTAAAAAAAACTGAAATTAATTACGATACTTATAAAAATACTAAAGATTTGCTCAAACAACATAAATGTGATAAAATGTTATCAACTTTTAAAACCCAAAAGAAATCATTGTCAAAATGTGACTATATAAATTTATTTAGGAAAGGATGTCGCAAAGACGACAGCGAGAGGAGGAACAATGGTAAAGAAAAATGTAAAAGTTCTGGTACTTCTTCTTACTATATTAATGGTAGTTCCACTTTTAACACCGCTATCAGTAACGAAAGCGGATGAAAATGTAATCTACGACGATATATTAAATGAAGAAATCGCTAGAACGACAATTGAGGAGGAAGGCCCTGAGGAAGAGGCCGAGTTGGAATTAAGCGAGATAAATGAGGACTTTAATCCAAACGAATACGATTTGGAAGACGGTCTTACAGTATCACCGCTTAAGATTGAAAGTCAAAGTGCACCGCTTCAAATGAGAACTATGTCATTGAATCCGGTTGCGGGAAACGGTTATCCTTCAAAGTTTGACTTAAGAAAGTTTGGAATGGTTTCACCGGTAAGAGACCAAGGCCCTAACGGTTCATGTTGGGCATTTGCTACTTACGGTTCAATGGAATCAATTCTTCTTAGACAAAAGAAAGGTAAATTCGATTTCAGTGAAAAGCATTTAAGAAATATGCACGGATTTGACTGGAGCGCTGAAAAGGGAGGCAACCGTGATATGGCTGCCGCATATCTTGCAAGCGGAAAGGGACCTATCGCAGAAGACGACGACCCGTATGATCCGGTTATAACGGTTTCACCGAAAGGACTAAGAAGACAACTTGATATGGATAAGGTTATTTATCTTCCGGATGTAACAAACATCAACGAAGTCGATAATCTTAAATGGGCAATCAGTGAATATGGTGGAGTTTATACGACAATAAATTCATCCTCATATTACGAAAATAAAAAAACATTCACAATGTACAATCCGGGAAGAGGAACAGCAAACCACGCTGTAACGATTGTAGGTTGGGACGACACATATCCTTCAACGGCTTTTACACAAAGAGCACCTGGAAATGGAGCTTGGATTTGTAAGAACTCATGGGGATCAAAATATATGGACTCAGGTTATTATTATGTATCATACTATGATGCATTTGTAGGTAAGAGCCCGACGGTATTTATTCCTAAGAAAAAGGATTTAAGAGGAATTATTCACCAATATGACCCGCTTGGAGCAACAAGATCTGTTGGATTTAAGGGCGAAGGTTATATGGCAAATATTTTCACGGCACAATATAAGGAACTTTTACACGAAGTAGGTCTTTTCAACGTTGCAAACCAAACAGATTACGAAATCTATGTTGTAAGAAATGTTGAAAGAACAAGCCAACTTTCGAATGAAAGAGTTAAAGTTGCATCGGGAAGTTTCCTATATCCTGGATACTACACAGTTCCAATTGACCCTGTTCAGTTAAATGAAGGCGAACAATTTGCAGTTATTGTTTATATGAACTCAACAAAGTCCAAAAACAACACCCCGCTTCCTATTGAAACAAGAATCGGCGGATATTCATCAAAAGCTGTTGCAGCTCCGGGTCAATCATATTTCTCAAGAGTTGGAGACGGTTGGTCAGACCTTACAGGTAATTTGCCAAATGCAAACTTCTGTATCAAGGCTATAACAACAACGGGCGATGAAGTTCCTGAAAAGGATTTGGACGAAGTTGATGACCACGACACAGATATTACAATCGATGGAGAAGTCAAGGTTAGAAATATTACATTTGATATCGGAAGCCAAGGATTTATCCATATAGATAAGAAGGGTCTTTTAAGATATACAATCGACCCGGCAGATGCTGAAGTAGAACTTGAATTCGGAACAGATGACAAGAATATTGCAGTATTTAAAGAAGGCGGAGTTTTATATCCGGTTAATACAGGAAACACAAATGTTTACATTAAAACAAAGGGCGGCGAAATCGTTACAAGATTTAATGTACAAGTTGTAAATCCGGGAATCAGAGTTCCGGGAAGACAACAAATCGAAGAAGTCGGAATGAACGATTACGAACCTGAACCTGAGCCGGAACCGGAACCTGATCCGGGTGTCGTTCCTGACGACAAAGAACCGGACCCAATCAGACCGGAAAGAGACCCAAGTGTTGCGATGACACTATTTATGAAAAAGCAATCCGAGCTTATCACAGAAGGAACAGAATTCAATGTTGAGCCTTATGTAGGTGTTTTCCCTGAAACCGCAAAGAGAAACTTCATATATTATTCGGACAGACCGGATGTTGTTGAAGCAAGACCTGACGGAATTTTGGTAGCACACAAGGTGGGCTCTGCAAATATAACTGTTATGACGGACAACAATCTTAAAACTGTATTTAAGGCAAAAGTTGTTCCTGATTACAGCAAACAAGTAATCGAAATTACAAGTTTGAGAAACACTGAACGTAAGGGCGGAATCTTCAGAATTTATGCTGAAGCAACTGTAAACGGAATGCCATACAACGGACCGGCAGACCTTATCGTCACAGCTGAAGATAAAACAATTGAAAGAAAATTGTACTTCAACGCAGGTAAGCTTGAATCGAAATACCACGGTGGACAAATCGGAGTATGGAGAGAAAATTTCACTGCAACATTAAAAATCAGAGACAAAGAAAAGACTATTAAATTCTTTGAATCTAAGGAACAAAATCATGAAGAAGCACCGAAGTTTATAGAAATCACACGTTTCTATAATTCACCTGAAAGAAAAGCAGGTGTCTTCCACATCTACGCTGAAGCACTCGGAGATGGAATGCCGTACAACGGAAAGGCTATTATCAGAGTTGTAAGTGGAGACCATGTTCAAGAACATGAAGTTAAATTCAAAGACGGAAAATTCGAAAAGACATATACAGGATTCGCATTCGGCGTATGGAGAAAGGATTTTGAGGCAACACTTACAATCGGAGATGTTTCGGAAGAAATTAGATTCGGATACAAATAGGTTATAATTGGCACTGCCATTTATATAAATTTACTATGAGGAGGAGAACTTATGAAAAATTATAAGTCCGTACTATCATTCGTACTAGCTATAATGATGGTATTAACAACAATGAGTCCGCTAGGAAATATTGCTAAAGCAGATTCTGAAAAAGACAGATTTCTTTTAGAAGTCTCGGATTTGAAGTCAGATGTTAAGACAGCTGTCGCAAGCGTTCAAGACATCGAACCTTCAAACGAAGACGAAAAAGACATTCTTGACAAGTATCACGAAGCAGCAGACAGCATTAACAGGGAACTCGAAGTAAGCGAAGAAAGAGTTAATGGAGCAGTTGGATTAGGAGATTCAGTTTATGATCTCACAACTATCCCGGTAAGAGTTCAATTATTAATCAGAATTGGACGTGCAATCAGATTTGCAACAACAGAATTATCAAACAAAGTTGTTGCAGCACACACAAAGATTACAGAATATATATTAACAGGTATTCTATATGTACTCAATCCATTTGCAAGTGAAGGACAAATCATGGAATATATCGACAGATTTGAACCACTTCAAGAAGAATTGCTTGCATATCCTGATTTAAGACCTGAAGATATTGCTACAATCTATAAGAAAGCAGCTTTCAACAGAGAACTTAGAGAAGCTAGACGCGTTTACAACAGCTGTAACCAAATCACAAAACAATTCAGAGCAAAACCGCTTCTTGAAGCAATCAAAGAAGGACAACGCATGTGGTGGAGAGTTGACGTAACTTGCGGCGAACTCGACGCTCAAATCGCAAAAGTTCACGAACAAATGGAAGTTATCACAGGACCTAAGATCAGAGTTGAAAGAATCGAATTCATGGAAGGTGAAGCAGGATATATCGCTCTTGACAAAAAGACAAGAATCAGACCTGTTATTTTCCCACATGAAGTAAAGAATAAAGATGTTATCATGTATACATCAAATCCTTACATTGCTAGAGTAAGTGCAGGAGAAATCATTCCTGAAAAAACAGGTTCAGTTGAAGTTATTTGTATCGCAAAAGACAACAACGTAAAAGCAACATTCACACTCTACATTGTAGAACCGGGTGGATATATGGACGGTATGCCACCGCTTCAACCAACAGGAAACAACTATGCATTTGATATGGACCCGACACCTGGTGACGAAGACTTACCACCTATCTCAAATGACAAGACGGAAGTAACAAGCGTTGACTTCGTAGTTGATAAGGTAAAGGTTGAAGAAGGAAGTTCAGTTGATGTTTCTTCAAAGACACTTGTATTCCCTACAGAAGCAATCAACAAGGATTTAACTTACACCTCAGAAAACGAAACAATCGCAGTTGTTGACAAATATACAGGACTTGTAGAAGCAAAGAGACCTGGAAAAGTTAACATCTTTGCACACAGCAATAACGGAAAAATGGGATCTATTCTTGTAGAAGTTACAGAAAAAGCTCCTGAAAACGATATCAGAATCGTTAACATCACAAACTCAGAAAGAAAAGCAGGAATCTTTACAGTTGAAGTAGAAGCTACAAACAACGGAAATCCTTACAGAGGATATGTAAGATTCGATGTTTCAAACGGAAAGAAGACAATCACAAGAACTGTTTATATGCAAAATGGAACAGCATCTGTTAAATTTAACGGATTCAACTTCGGCGTATGGACAAAGGACTTCAATGCAAAGGTTCGCATTGGAAACATAGTTGAAGAACACAACTTCAGCTTCAAATAATAAAAGGAGAAAATTATGAATAAAAAGTTTTTATCAATCACATTAGCAGGATTTATGGCAGTCGGTAGTTTACTACCTACAGTGACAAACGCAGCTCTCATCGATGACGACGCTCCGGAAGTAGAAGAAGATCTGACAATCAACGACCTTGAAACATACAAAAGAAAGGTTCAAGCAGTTAAATCAGAAGCAAAACAATTGACACCGCACAACAAAGAAAACGTTAAGATGCTTAACAACTTCGACGAAAAGACAGATGAACTCGAAGTAAGCATTGAAAAATCATTCGAAGCACAAGGTATGGGACTTGGATTCTCACAAATCTACGACCTATCTTCAATCCCACAAAGATTGATGCTCGTTGGAAGACTTTGCGTAGCTATGAGATTTGCTACAACAGCTTTAAGATATAAAGTTGACCAAGCACACGTAGAAATCGCTGAATACGTTTTCCAAGGACTCGTAATTGCAGTAAGCCCATTCCACACAGTTGACGACATGAAAGCTTACATGGCTGAATTCGAAGCTTTGAAAGCAAAGTTAATCGGATATCCTGATTTAACACAAAACGATACAGCAAACCTCTATGTAAGAACAGACCTCGATGCTAAACTTCACAAAGCAAGATTCCTCTACATGAACGACCTCAAAGAAGCTCCGGATTATGTATTGGACGAACTCAACAAGGTTATCAGAGAAGTTACAAGAATCAGACTTCAACCACAAAGAACAGTTGCAGAAATTTACCAAGCAGAAGACATGCTTGACGCAGCTGTAGGTAAAGCTTATTCACAACTTCAAACAGACCACAGAGCAACAAAGACAGAAATCGAAGACCTCAAAGAAATGAGACGTGCTGCTAAGAAGGCAAGAAGACAAGGAGATAAGAGAAAAGAATTGGGCGACGTTATCGACGCATCATACAAACTCATCATGTCAATCAGACCATCAAGCAACAAAGTTCAAGAAATGATCGATTCTATCAGAATGATCTTAAACATGGGACCAAGAATGTAATTTAATTACAGAATATATAAAATAAGACTCACATTTGTGGGTCTTATTTTTCTTTCTATTTTAAGGTAATTGATGTATAATACTCGTATACGGAGGAAATTATGGATAAATTAATCATTGCAAGTGTGCTTTTTATATTGACATATATATTTATGATAAAATTTGTAAATCATAGACCGCTTGTCGTTGGCATAAGCGCACTGATTTTTGTTGTTTTAAACATCGTACCGATAAAGTCGGTCCTAAGTGTAATTGACTATAACGTACTTTTAATGATTGCGGGTACTATGGGACTTGTTTCCCTCTTTTCGGAAAGCTTGATGCCGACAAGACTCGCCGATTTAATTATAAACAGATTCAAAGACATCCGACTCATAATAATCGTGCTATCGCTCTTTGCGGGCGTTGTGAGCGCATTTATCGACAATGTTGCGACAGTGCTTATGATTGCACCGGTTGCGATAAGTCTAGCTAAAAAACTCAATATCTCGCCGGTAAAAATGATTATTGCGATTTCAATTTCGTCAAATCTTCAAGGCGCCGCAACTCTTGTCGGCGATACCTCGTCGATCCTTCTCGGTAGCGCACTCGACATGACTTTCTTTGATTTCTTTGTATACAACGGAAAGATGGGAATGTTTTTTATAGTGCAAATCTCTGCGCTCATTTCGACGATTTGTATCTATATTGCCGTGCGAAATCTAAAGGGTAAAGTTGACAAAATTGAAGTGACAAAAGTTAAGGACATGGTCCCGACATATCTTTTAATTGCAATGCTAGTGCTATTGATTGCAGCATCATTTATCCCTTCGGA
Source organism: Ezakiella sp. (assembly GCF_034180565.1). Taxonomy (NCBI): domain Bacteria; kingdom Bacillati; phylum Bacillota; class Tissierellia; genus Ezakiella; species Ezakiella sp. Next base: position 45,348 of record NZ_JAXFOB010000017.1, read on the forward strand.
TAAAAAGATTCCGATTTTAAACGGGCTAATCTGCGTCTCGCTTGCTCTTGTAGGAATTATATATTATCTTTTGAGATACAAGGACAAGGCGGTTATAAAGCGCGTTATAAGCGAAATCGACTACAACACGCTTCTTCTTCTCGCTGGACTCTTTATAATAATTTCGGGCATTGAAAATGCCGGAGTTATCGACGAAGTTGCAAAACTTTTCGTAAAACTATCGGACAAACCGTTTCTATTATACACGGCAATCGTTTGGGGCAGCGTTTTAATAAGCGCATTTGTCGACAACATCCCGTATATTGCGACAATGCTTCCGGTGCTTTTCGTCATTTCTGCACAGGTGCCGTTTGATATGACCGTTTTTTATTTCGGACTTTTAAGCGGAGCGACACTCGGGGGAAACATCACTCCGATCGGCGCATCTGCAAACATCGCCTCTTTGGGAATACTTCGAGAAAACGGACACGCTGTTTCAAACAAGGAATTTATGCAAATGAGTGTGCCGTTTACACTTACGGCGGTTTTTGTGGGATATATACTCGTTTGGTTTATCTATAAATAATTATGTAAGAATACCCTCTTTGTCGGTAAAATGACGAGGGGGTATTTTATTGAGTTGGAGAGAGTAAATTCGCAAGTAGCATTTAAAATAAAAAAGAGACTTCTATTTTTATAGCCTCTTTATAAAATATTTTCTTAATTAAATTTTTAATGCTGCAAAGATTTATATTTTCAAAAAATTTTACATATTTTTCGCATTAAAGCTCTTTCTCAAAAATTTCTTCGGGACCGATATAATATAAGTCCCGAAAATTTATTCTAAGTCCCGACTCGAGAGCTAAAATCAGATTTATATCGTCAAATTTCTTAAATTTGTCTTCGATTTCCAAATATTTTCCGCCGGATTTTATTTCGTCTTTCTTAAAATATTTTATTTTTATTCTTTCATTTATCTCATTTTCAATCAAAAAATTTATCCTGCGCTCCAAAATTGCAATTTCGTCGCTTGAAAGCACGCGCTTCTTTTCGGTGAGCCGTCCCGTCTCCGAAACAGCGGCGGCATATCCCGTGAGGGCGGCAAAAGGCGCAAATTGTGCTGCACGATTTAATCTCGACATATGCTCTCTGTTTTTCGTTTCCGGGCGCGCAAGATTTATAATATCGTCGTAATTTTCCGTCATGACCGATGTCCTCCGATTTCGCAGTTTCTCTCCATCTGCCTTGCGCCTTCTAAGAGATTCATACCCTTTAAAACGGAATTTTTTCCGTATTTTTTCTTTATCTAGAGCATCGCTTTTTGGACCTTTTCTTCCTTTTTAAGTTTTTCGTCGAGCAAGGTGTCTTTTTTATCGAACGCGCTGAAAAGATTTAGCTGATTTATGACGCCTGAGTCGTCAGCGCTTCCTTTTTTTACAATGTCACATGCGACAATATACATCTTTCGTACATATAGAGTCGGGTCTACGATTTTTCTGAAAAGCTCCTCCGTTTTTTCTCGCAAAATTCTTGTAGAAGAAGTGTTGAAGTCGAGATTTATGGTGCCGTGCGAATCCTTCGGTGCCATTCTTCCGTACGAATCCGTCTTTTTCTCGCCCGTGTAAATTTGTCCGTGATTTTCAAGATTACTCGTGTCATATTTTACGGTGAGTGTGAGTTTTTTCGTGACGAGATTTTCGGAGACCAAGTCATAGGAAACCGCTTCCGCCATCTCCTTTATAATCGTGAGCGCATCGTTAAAAACTGTCGGCTCCGGCAGAACTTGTCCGCTCGAAATGCTTCTTTTTTGCGGGCGATATGATTTTATGTCGGAAATTTCGCACGGCTCATAGCCCCAGGCGTGGTCGATTAAAAGCTCCGCATTCACACCGAACTCCTTGTAGAGCTTGTCTGCACTCCCGATTGAAAAGCGCGCAATATCGCCCATGGTGAAGAGCCCGAATTTTTGAAGGCGACGGCTGTAGCCTTTTCCCAAACGCCAAAAATCCGTGAGCGGCATATGCCCCCAAAGTTCACGACGATAGCTCATCTCGTCTAAAATCGCAATGCGCACTCCGTGTTCGTTCGCAGTTTTGTGTTTCGCCAAAATATCCATCGCGACTTTCGCAAGATAGAGATTTGTGCCGACGCCGCCCGTCGCTGTGATGCCCGTTGTGTTATAAATATCCAAAATAATTTTTGAAATAATCGTCTCCGCATCGGCGTCATAAAGCTTCAAATAGTCGGTTATGTCTATGAACACCTCGTCAATCGAGTAGACGTGGATATCTTCGGGTTTGACCCATTTTAAGTACACTTTGTAAATTTCGGTGGAGGTGTGAATGTATTTCGACATTCTCGGAGGGGCAATGATATAGTCGAGTTTAAGTTCCGGATTTTTATTGAGCTCGTCAATAAAGACCGAAGAGCCGGTGAACTCGCGTTTAAGCCTGTATCTTCGATTTTTATTTATTTCATCCACATCGCGAATCACTTCAAAAAGGCGCGGTCTCCCCGGCACGCCGAGACTTTTAAGAGACGGTGAAACAGCAAGGCAGATTGTCTTTGAAGTTCTCGATTCATCCGCAACGACGAGATTTGTCTTTAGAGGATCGAGCCCCCTTTCGACGCATTCGACCGATGCATAGAATGATTTTAAATCTATTGCAAGATATTTTCTTTCCATAAAAATCCCTCCTATGTTATTATAACACAAATTTCATAAAAATAACATAGGAGTGCAATTTAAAATCGTTATTTTATTTTAAAAACTTTCTTAATGAGTTCAACACTTGTTTTTCCGGGATATCTCATATTAAAATCGGGCCATTTCTTTTTCACAAGCACACTTTTTTCGCGGGCAAATGTTTTAAAAGTATATTCCCCGTGATATGCTCCGATGCCGGACTCGCCCATTCCTCCGAAAGGAAGGTCGCCGACCATATGACTCATCGTGTCGTTTATCGATGCGCCGCCGAACTTCATACGACCCGCAATTTCAGTCGCCTCTTTTTCGGAGCCGAAAATATAAAATGCGAGCGGCGTTTTTTGACTCTTTATATAGTCGAGCGCTTTCTCCTTGTAGTCGTACGGAATGATCGGAAGAATCGGACCGAAAATTTCACGACTCATTAAAGGAGAATTGAGATCGGTTATAACAACTGTCGGTTCGATTTTGAGTCTCCTGTCGTCCCTCTTAAACTTCACATCTTCACTTTCGAGTGTTTCGACAAGTCTTCTGTAATCATTTTCAGAAATAATCTTTCCGAGATTTCGTGAAATTGTCGGATTATCTCCATAAAATTCGCGCACATATTTTAGAATTTTTAGCCTGAGCTCCCGCTCCTTTCCTCTAGGGCACATGCAGTAATCGACGGCGACACAGGTTTGCCCTGCATTTAAAAACTTGCCGAACGCGATGCGCCGTGCTGCCAAATCGAGATCCGCAGAGTCGAGAAGAAATGCGGGGCTCTTTCCGCCGAGTTCAAGCGTCACGGGAACCATATCGCGCGCCGCCTTCTCATAAAAAAGTCGACCGGTTTCAAGTCCGCCCGTGAAAAAAATATAATCAAATTTTGTGCTTAAAACTTCCGCATTCGATTCACCGCCGAAAATCACACGACAAATATAATCCGGAAAAACATCTTCCACAATCTTTTTAATCACGCGCGACGTGTTTATGGACTTCGACGATGTTTTTAAAGTGACCGTGTTTCCGGCGGCAATTGCGCCGATTAGAGGAATCATTGAGAGATTAAAAGGATAGTTCCAAGGTGACACGATTAAAACGTGGCCCCACGGCTCAGGATAAATAAAACTTTTGCTTCTGAAATTTAAAATTGTATTTCTGACTCGCTTCGGTTTTCTATATCTCTTTAAATTTTTTATCATAGAGCGCAGCTCTTTTAAAACCATGCCGGTCTCCGTCATGATTGCCTCTTCTCTCGACTTCCCGAGGTCCAAAAAAAGCGCTCGAGAAATTTCGCTTTCGTTTAAAACAATCTCATCTTCAAGCGCTATAAGTAAATTTTTTATATCTTTTGTCTTCATAAAAACTCCCGACTACTCCAAATGCGGAGCTGTGCGTTTAACGATAATTGCGTTAATAACAAGTTCGACGACAAATGAAATCACACTTATAATAGCGAGGTTTGAATTCGCTTGAACATTAAAAGTAAACACATAAGCATAAATCATCCAGCAAACAAACAGTATGAGACCGCTTACGAGAGTCCAATATCCGCGCAGCAAATTCGAAATTTCGATATTCTTTTCGTTGTGAAGCTCCGTCGGCAGCGTAAACTCGCTCACCTTATGAAAACCGTCTTTCTTTGTCGTTCCGTAAAACTCCTTATTTAATCTGCTTCGAAAAACGAGCACACCTCTTATAATCATCAATATTGGCAAAATCGCCGGTAAAATTATCCAAAAATATTGCATAGAATCCCTCCTTTTATATATATACCCAAATCGCGCGGTTCGCATAAACAAAAACCGCAATATGCAATCGCATACTGCGGTAAATTTTAAAACATATTTTCAAACAGTGAGATTAGCCATTTGTTATTCTTTTTTATGAATCTGACGGTTGAGACGTCGGAGTCCTTGTATTCTTCGCCCATCATTTTGTATTCCATTTTCATTTCAAAGTCCGCCCAGGCTTCTTTTTTGTCGTCGGAGAATTGGAGCGTTCCGGGGACGATATCAACGTCAACGTCTATGTCAACCATTGTGTCCTTCAAATTTTTTAGAGCGTTTAGAGATCTCATATCCCCGTCGCTGATTATTCGCTCGAGAGAATCCGGATCATAAACTGTGTATTTTGCCATTTTCTTTACATCAAAATCAAAAAGTGCGTCTACAAAGTCGTCGACTATGTCTTCCGCTTTTGATTCAGTGAGTTTTCCACCGCCGAAGATGCAGGAGCCCATTTTGAACAATACAAATATTAGGAGCAGTCCTAAAACTCCGAGAGCTACATATTGGATGATTTTTTGGTTTGACGGTTTCTTTATCGCCGCTTCGATTTTACCGTCGCCGCTACCAACGTTTACATTGTCGTCGAAAGCATATCCGCAAGTTGTACAGAATTTTGCATCTTTTTTGCATTTTGCGCCGCATTTCGGGCAAACTTTAAATTCGCTTGTCTCTTCGATTTTTTCTCCACAGTTCGTGCAGAATTTTGCACCGTTCGGGAGTTCTTGTCCGCATTTTTTACAAATCATAGTATTCTCCTTTCATATAAATTAATTATAACATAATATTGAAAACTTTTCAATATATATTAGCACGATATATTATTACATTATAAAATATGATATAATCTATATGAGGTGCAGTATGAATAAGATTTCAATGAAAAAATTAATAACCATACTAATGGCAAGCTTTATTTTAAAAGTCATTCTATATATTACTATTTTAAAAATAGATTTTATTCCAATTATAAATAATGTAATTACGGTTTTTATTTTTGCGCTTCTTCCGATTTTAGATGCAATCTTAATAGGCTATATGATTAACGAATTTAAACGAATGTATTTAAAAATTATTTTTGCAATTGTCGCAATTCTACTTGTTCTTTCGGTGCCGTATTTGGGCATCGTTGGACTTTTAAGCTTAAGAGAGCCGCAAGGAAACTTTTATTTTGACGATTCCAAGTATTATATTTTTGACATCGGAATTTCAGATCATATATATGAATTTTACGAGGTTAAAGATAAGATTTTCATGAAAAAATTCAGGAACAAGATGTTCCTGAAAAGTTTAGAGATTATTTAAAAATCGAGGACGAAAAATCCCGCGAAATAATTGAAAGCATTATAAAAATTTACGAATAAATTTTATTCCATAACTTTTTTAAATACTTCACCGATTTTTTCGTCGATGACAAGATCGGCATCGCGGTCGGCGATTGTCGGCGTCATATTTATCACCACAAGATGTTTGCCTCTGAAGTAGTTTATAAAGCTTGCGGCAGGGTAGACGACGAGGCTTGTGCCGCCGATTATAAGAGTGTCCGCCTTACTTATGGAGTCGATTGCACCGAACATCATGTCGTTTGGAAGCGCTTCTTCATAAAGCACGACGTCAGGTTTTATGACACCGCCGCAGTCGCAAAACGGAATGCCGCCTTCGTAGTATTTTTTGAGCGCGTCTTCGAGATTGTAAAACTTGTGGCACTTTTCACAGTAATTTCTGTGAACGGAGCCGTGAAGTTCATAAACGGTTTTACTTCCCGCAATTTGGTGCAGTCCGTCTATGTTTTGCGTGACGACGGCTTTAACCTTTCCTTCGGCTTCGAGCTTTGCAAGCGCGATATGCGCAGCGTTCGGCTTTGCATCCGGAAAGACCATATTGTTGAAGTAGAATTCAAAAAACTCTTTCGGAATTTTTTTGTAGTATGTGTGGCTCACGACTTGTTCGGGCGCAAGATTTGAGTTTAATATTTTCGAAAAAACTCCGTTGCTGCTTCTGAAGTCCGGAATGCCCGACTCGGTCGAAACGCCGGCACCTCCGAAGAAAACAATATTTTTGGACTCGTCTATAATCTTTTTTAATTCATCAATTTTACTCATGATATCTCCTTTCTATATTTGTAAAAAATATGTTATAATATATTTAAAAGGGAGGATTTATTATGTCAGATTTTAAAGGTGGTCTTTTGGACTATGTTCTAAGAATTATCGTCGGCTCGCTTTTGACAATTGTAACTTTCGGGATAATGTATCCGTGGGCTGTTTGCCTTTTGTATAAATGGCAAATCAACAACACGTATATCGACGGACACAGACTTGAATTCAACGGAACCGCAACCGGACTTTTCGGAAATTGGATTAAATGGTGGTTCTTCACATTAATCACATTCGGCATCTACGGATTTTGGGTATTTATAAAACTCCGTCAATGGAAAATAAGACACACAACAATGGTAAGCTAAAAGGCTTGCCTTTTTTATTTTATTTGTTTGTCATCGAGATTCACCTTGATGAGCTTTAGCATTAGCCCCTTCATCTTCCAAATCTCGCGCAGATTGTATTTGAGCTTCGAGCCCCAGTTCGAGGTAGTGATGACGTCGCCCTTTGCACCGGTTATTGTGACCCAATGATACGAAAGCTCCTTGTTTCGGTTGTTATAGTTAAGCATTATAATAAAACCGCCGCTTCTAATCACATCATTTATATACCATCTGAATCCCTCATATGTATAGGGGTTAAAAATTTCCGTGGAAAGCGGAAGTTCATATAAAAGTGCAATTTCGTTGAGCGCATTTTCGAGTCTCTTTGCGCTGTATATGCCGGCGAGAGAGGGCTTTATAATATTGTATGCGAGCTTTAAAATCTCGCAATATTCAGCGTCGCTGTAGTAATAAACAACATTTGAAATTGCGGCAAGACCGCATGCGCGATTTCTGAAAAACTCATTGACGCCGAAACTCTTGAGCCATTCTTGATGCCCTCCATAATATTCCATTCCATTGTAAATAACATTAAAATTTCCTCTCATAACTTGCCTCCACCTTTAATATACCCATTTTACGACACAATTATTGCAACAAAAAAACGGAGATTTCTCTCCGCTTAATTTTATAGTGATTGTGCAGCTGTTAAATACGAAAGTGCAACCACATCTTCGGTTGAGCAACCTCTTGAAAGGTCGTTTACCGGAGAATTGAGTCCTTGAAGAATAGGTCCGATTGCTTCGAATCCGCCCATTCTTTGAGCAATTTTGTATCCGATATTTCCGGCTTCGAGGCTCGGGAAAACAAATACATTTGCGTGTCCTGCAACAGGGGAACCCTTTGCCTTTGTTTCGCCGACTTTCGGAACAAATGCCGCGTCAAATTGAAGTTCGCCGTCGACCACAAGTTCAGGTGCTTGTTCTTTGATAAGTTTCAAAGCGTTTGCAACCTTGTCGACTTCTTCGGATGAAGCGCTGCCTTTTGTTGAGAATGAAAGAAGAGCAATTTTCGGTTCTTCGATTCCGAAAGATTTTGCAGTGTCGTATGAAATAATAGCATTTTCAGCGATATCTTCAGATGTCGGAGCGATATTTATTGCGCAGTCCGTGAAAATATATCTTTCCGTTCCCTTCATCATAACGAAAACGCCGCTTGTCTTTTTATACGGTTTTTTCATTTTGATAATTTGAAGAGCAGGTCTGACAGTGTTTGCTGTGCTGTGGCATGCTCCGGAAACAAGTCCGCTTGCCTTTTTCATATAAACGAGCATTGTGCCGAAATAGTTTTTATCTTCCAAAACCAATTTCTTTGCGCCTTCCGCATCGATTTTTCCTTTTCTTCTTTCTACAAAAGCATCGACCATTTCAGTGATGTCATAGTCGTGAACATTGATTGTTGTGACGCCTTCGATTTCTTCTCCGTCAGTCAAAACAATCGGCTCGATGATGCCTTCTTTTTTTAGAATTTTTGCAGCTTCTCTGACTCTTTCGTCTTCGCCTTCAGGCAAAATGATTGAAGCATTTTTACCCTCGAGCTTTTTCTTTAGTTCGTCAATTAGCATTTCTTACCTTCCTTTTTTTCCGGTGATCAAATTTATGATTGCGATGAGTATGCATGCACCAATAACGCCTGCAAGTAAGTCATAAATGACTCCGCCTTCCGACTTTGAGATAATCATGCCTAGGATCCATCTTCCGACAGCTCCGCCCAAAATACCTGCGATGATATTTTTTAGCCATCCCATTTCAGCATTCTTATTCATAAATATTGATGCAAGCCATCCTGCAAGTGCACCGATTATAATTGAATAAATCATATTTCGTACCTCCTCACTTTTTTATACCCTTTTCACATTTCTTTAAACAATTTTTAGTCAGATGTGTCGGTTAAGATTTTAAAAGAACGGAGATTTTTTAAAGATTTTAATTTTCGGTTTGTCGAAAAATTGAATTGCATCTTCCGTAATTACTTCACCCGGAAGAATTAGTGGAATTCCCGGCGGATACGGCATGATGTAGTCGACTGAAACTTTTCCGACAGCATCTTCGACGTCTTCCAAATAGAAGTCTGCATCAAGCGCATCGCAAATGTCCAGTTGCACTTCAGGTATTTGAATCTTCGGCGGATTTTGCACCACCGGATGCGGTTCGACTTCTGCGGCTGCTTCTTTTAGAGCTTGCACGAGTTCGTGATAGTCGGATTCAATATTACCTATGCCCGCATAGAAGTCGATGTGCATTTCGTCGCACATTTCGGAGTCCATATCCTTTTTGTCAAAGAGATATTTTGCGAACTCACGTCCGTTTATGAGTTTCGACGTGTCCACAATAATCTTCAGCGGATCTTTGCATGGGTCTTTAAGACAGCTGAGTCCCGGGATTTTATTTATCTCGTCGGCTGCTTCATTTGCCCATCTTATATTATCTTCCAAAACTTCCTTTCCACCTTCGGTCATAAATGCGGCGGAGAGCTCGTTTGAAAGGGTTATTAAATAGTTCGGAGATGTCGTTTGGTAAGTGGTGATACATCTCATAAGTTCTTCGGTGTCAACTCTGTTGGAGCAAACGTGAATCATATTTGCGCTTGTGAGTCCCAAAAGCGTTTTGTGCGTTGAGTGAACGACGATGTCTGCTCCCGCATGAACTGCAGAAAGAGGCAGATTGTCGCTGAAAGGGAAGTGTGCACCGTGTGCTTCGTCAACGATTAGAAGGACGCCGTGTTTGTTGCAGATATCCACGATTTTTTGAATATCGGTCGTGTATCCGAAGAATGTCGGATTTGTCACGATGACGAGTTTCGGGTCGGTTTCAATAATTCTTTTTTCAACTTCTTCCGGCGTTACATTTCTGTCGACAGTGTCCTTTACCTCCGGCAAAATGTAGTCGAGCTCGAGCCTTCTTATTGCGGCTGCTCTGTAAACGCAGACGTGACAGTTTCTCGAAACCAAAATCTTATCGCCCGGAAGGGTCAAGGCTGTAACTGCTGCAATCATTGCACCGCTTGTACCGTTGATGGTATAGTAGGTCTTTTTTGCACCGAAAATTTCGGCGGCTCTTTCCTGTGAGCGCATAATGATGTCAACAGGGTTGTTTAAATTATCTGTGTCATATGTTTCCGTTGTGTCGGCGGAAAGGTTAAGTCCTTTTAAATAACCGAAATCGCGTCCTTTGTGCCCTGGCATAACGAACCAATTTCTCTTTCTTTGTGATTTTGCAATTAAGCAATTTAGTAGTTCTTTTTTCATACAAACCTCCAATAAAAATTAAGACAAAAATAGCAGGACAATCCGGCCAATTTCTCTTCGGGTGGAAAAGTATCCTGCTTTAGAATCGTTCAAGCTCATTTTTCTTATATAGTTCACGATAAAAAATAGTAAGCATTGCAATGAATATTACACAAATCATTGCATAGTAAATAAATTCAGTTTTCGCCTTCGCCTTTAAAAAATAGCTGTTAACGATTTGCACGAGCTGCAGCAAAAACAAGCAAAGTGCGTAGTGTTGAAAATGTGCGTTTCTTTTGTAATATGAGTCGACCATAAGAATGAGCGAAATATAAAGTCCGCAAATTATAGACGGAATGACTCTGAGTCTTGGAAGTAAAAGCCCCGGCACATCTTTTGCGTAGTCGTTTTGAGGGAGTGCAACTAAAATAATTGAAAGCACGGTCAAAATCCAAACCACATTTTGTTGATTTTGATATCTCTTTTTGTTGAAATATGCAATATACATATAATAACTGAGAACATTCACAATCACAAAGAAAAGTGCGACCAAAAATCTGCTTATTCCAAGGACTAAAGGCAGCGCCTCATTTGGGGAAAAATAATTGTAAGCTCTCACAATAAACGCCTGTCCCGTGATAATTATTCCGATGACCGCAAGCACGCCCAAAATATAGTAGAACCTGCTCCAACCGGACTTTCTGAAAAAGTAGTTCGCCATATACGACAAAATACCCAAATAAAACAGGACAAATATTATTTTAAGAACTAAAAATAAAGTCGTCATAACCCACCTCAGGTACTCGGATATCCACAATCATCTTCAACTTTGCAGACACCTTATCTTTTACTTGGTTTAAATAATCATTTTCACCAATTAGGAAAAATGCTCCCCCGGCACCGCTCATTCTGAAGTTTTTATCAATAATCTGAAGGTGAAAATAAAAATCGCGCACCTTCGGATAATTTCTTAAAACCGGAAGAATAAGTGTGTTCGGTTCGTCTGAATCAAAATCAGATGGCTCCAAAAGAGTATAAATATTTTTAGAAATAACAGGTTCATCCATAACGACAAGCGCCTTTTTAAAAATGCCGTCGATTGCTTTTAGCTCGTCGCCTCTATTTGTTGCAAGTGCAAGCTTTCCGTCGATGAAAAAGGGAACGTCCATCCCGATTTCGGAGGCGATATTTAAAAGAGTTTTTCTCTCGAGTTTAAGATTGAAAAAATCATTCAGCCCCTTTAGAGTTTCGGCGGCATCGGACGAACCCGTCCCCATGCCAGAACCGATTGGGGTCATTTTTTTTAGCTCGATTGAAACACTCGGAACATGCACATGTTCACGCAGCTTTAAAAGCGTCTTCTCCACAAGATTCGGACCGGTTGAAACCATATTTGAAGTAAAACTGTCGGAAGCGCTCTTTGAAATAAAAATCTCGTCTCCGAAGTCGAACTCGCTCATAATTGTTTTTATATCATGGTAACCGTCATCTCTTTTTGAAATCACTTTTAAAAACAGATTTAGTTTTGAACTTGTCTTTATCTTCATATATCAATACCTTCTTAATATTATATCAAATTTTTCATATTTTTGCAAAAAAAAAGAATCGAAAAATTAATTTCGATTCCATGAATATAAACTCTATCTAAATTGAGCCAAGTCCGTTATTAATGCAACTTGCACATGCGACACATCCGATAAATCTTGCGCTTGTAAGAGCGATGCCCACAATAGAGATTATGAGTGCCGGAGTGGTGAGTTCATTTTTGCTGTTAAAGAATGCAATGATTGCAACAACGAGTGCAATTGCAGCAAGCACAAACGGAACAAATCTTGTGTCTTCGGCGAAATACCATAAAATGGAAGCTATGCCGAGCACAATTGAAACAATTGACATAACTTTATTATCTCTGTTCATATTATACCTCCTATAAAATATTCTTACCCTAAAATAAATAACTTCAATCAAAAACCCGAGCATAAACTCGGGTAGTAATTATCTGAACAAACTGTCAGGCGTGCTTGCAGGTAAAATAAAAACTTTAACTTTTCGTCTTCCGAATTGGAAACATTCCCAAACAGTATCCATAAATAAATCGATTCTCATTCCTTTGATTGCGCCGCCTGTGTCTTCGGCAATTGCGTAACCGTAGTCAGGATAATTCGGGTCGAGACTCTTTACATACAGCTTTGTGCCGAGAGGGATGACCCTTCTGTCGACAGCAACTGTGCCGCGTCTTGCTCTTGTGCCCGATGCGGTGATGCCGTAGCCTCTTTGTCCCGGTCTTTTTCCGGTTGAGAGCGGACCTGCTTCATATGCGGTCGCATTCATGACATAACTTCTTGTAGCGCTTCTTGTAATCGCTTCGACGCCCTTCATCGGCACCTTGACAATCTTGTCAATCGGCTCTTTTAGAACCTCTTCCTTGACAACGATGCTCGACTTTAAAACGCCGTTTACATATCTTTCTTTTTTGAAAACCTTGTTCAAACCGTTTACGCCTTCCCTAAGCACAACATCTTCTTTTTGCGCCGGGTCGGTTGAATTTTGCTCCAAAACTTCAAAAGGCTTTTCCTTCAAAGCTTCGGTAATCTTTTCAACGGTTCTGAAAACTGTAATCTTTCCATCTTGAGGCATTTGGTCTTCAGAAGGCAAAACAAAATCGTCTTTGCCGAGCTTTATTCCCAGATACTTCATAATTGCACCGACATTTTTGTTCGGCACCTTGACGGTCTTTTTTGTCTCTCCGTCAATAAGATTTATTTCGATAAGCGCCTCCGTGCTTACCGTTCCTGTTTTGTCGTCGATTTTTGTAATTCTATAATCGGGAAAATTCTTCTTAAAATAAGATTTAAGTTCGTCTTCTCCTTTCAAATCAACTTTGTTTTCTTTGCCATTCACGGTAATATTATAACTTTTAGCATCTGCTTTTATTGCGGAGAAAAAAATCATAAGGCATACCAGAATGCCATATAAAAATTTACGAGTCATAACTCCTCCTTACTTTTATACCTACAACAAAAATATTTTACCATTTTTTTACATACGTGTCAAATCAAATGCAATTAAACTTCTTCAAAACAAAAAAGACCCACATAAATGTGAGTCTTAAAAATCAGAAACTATCTGAAAATAATACTTGAAATCATCTTCAGCATTTCGTGGACAGTTGCATTTTCTTCAAAGTCCATATCCTTGAAATCGCCCGAAATCATAATCATAAGCGCCGGATATGCCTTTTCTTTCGCCTTTATATCTTCATTAAAAACGTCAGTTCTTATGTCCTCAGGTTTTAATGAAAGTTTTTTAAGGACGAGAGCCTTTGCAAGAGTTTCACGAGAAACAGGTGCGTCGAGAGTTTCTTTGTCGAAAATCTTTAAATCCTTAAATCTCTTCATCATCGCATCCGTATTTTCGTTCATATTTTCATAGAAAAGATACGAAAGATTGTAGAGAAGATCTCTGTATGTCGCAGTGTCGTCGTATGCCTTGTCGTCGAGAACGCCGAAACCTGAAATGACGGCGTCTTTAACTTCTGCGTCGTCCTCTTCGCCCTTCGGAGAAGTCAAATACTTTTCGTCGTCAGATCCGATTTTGCCGTCGGTTGCGCGAACCTTTTGAGATCTCATACCCGTGTCGATTGCATAAACAAGTCTCGTTTCCTTTATGTTTTCTCTGTTTTCATCAATTACAGGCAAAATATAAAGTCTGCATCCGAATCTTTCTTTCAGTCTTTCGAAAGCGTCGTCACTTGAAATCTTCTTGTCTTCGTGCTCAATGTCGCCCCAAATTCTCGTCAAAGAATAATTTGAAAGTCCGTCGGCGTTAAACGTGAGATAAATTGAATCGTCCGGCACATAATAATCTCCGAACTTTCTCATAAAATGCTTACTTATACGATAGCCCTCATCATCTTCATCGTCATCATCAAGAATTTCTTTGTACTCATCAAAGAACGGCAACTCATTTTTAATCTTTTCTACCCAAGGTGCAACTTTTGACTCGTCGGCTTTTCTTCCTTCGTTTCTGCCGTCCGAAGTATAGAATTGAGTAGGAATTAAATCGTCAGCCTTGATTGTTGCATTTGCAAAATAATAATTTTGACCCTTATTGTCGTCTCTAAAGTTAAAACTGTAATCGTAAAAATCGGTTCCATAAATCGGATTTAAATTTCCGGAGCGCAATTTTTTCTTGTCGAGATTAAAAAACGAAATAGCTTTTTCAAGTGCTTCTTCTTTTGTCTTCAAATTTTTAATCTTATCCTTTTCCTTAATTTCGCCTTCGCTCATCGAACTTTTTTCGACTTCGGCGCTTGCGTCCTTTGTGTTTCCGCCGTATAGCGCCATCCAATAGTCATACTTGACCTTTGAAAAATCCTTCGCATCGACGATGAGGCGTCTGTTCCAAGTGTAAAATGGAACATACTTTTCGTCAAAGGACTTCAGCAAATCAAGTCTTGCAGGATAAGCCTTTTTTATAGCTTCAAAAGCTTCGCCTTCGCCCTTAATTCCCGAAACGTCGACTTTCGCATCATATCTCAAAAACGCTTGCATCAAATCGGTCGAATCGACATTGTAGCAATTGCCGTCTTCCTTATTCAAATAAATTTGAACGACTGCACCGTAAACGCGTACACCGTTTGAATAAAGTCTGTATGTCAAACAATAATTTGAATCTGCGACTTCCAAATTTTCAAACTTGAGCTCGCTCTTCGGATAAAGCTTCTTCACGAGCGCATCCGCCGTCTTTATTGCGTCTTCCCTCGAAACGAGAGTCCTGTTGAATCTCTTGTAATCGTCAAGATTTTTACGGTAATTCAAAACATTTTCGTTAAAATCGAAAGTAATCCTTTCGCTCATGCTGTAATCGTCTGTCATATTCCAATTTATGGAAATAAAATTGTCGCCTACACTGCTGTTTACCTCGTCGTAATCCATACTTACGCCGAAAATCTCTCTCGCCTTAATCACATATTTGGATATATCCACATTTTCATCTTCCGTCGGAGCTTCAGCCTTTGCAAAAGTTGCAAACGATGAAAACACCATAAGTATTGAAATAATAATTGATAAAATTTTCATAAAAACTTCCCCCTTATTAATATATTATACCCACAATTCAATCATTTAAAATAATAATAAATAAAACTTGAAAAAGGAGTGCGAAAAAATGTATAATAGGAATAGAATAAAAAATCAGAGGAGGAAAAATGAGCGTAATAATACTTGACTTCAAAGGACAATATTCGCAACTCATCGCACGAAGAGTAAGAGACCTCGGCGTCTTCAGCAAAATATTGCCCGGCGATTCATCAATTGATGAAATAAAAAATGAAAAACCGGAAGCCATAATACTAACCGGCGGTCCGGACAGCGTCTACGAAAAAGATGCAATACACCCTGACGAAAAACTTTTTGAAATCGGAGTGCCGATTCTTGGAATCTGCTACGGAGCGCAACTCATGAGCTACATGCTCGGAGGAAACGTACAAAAAGCAGACCCGTCCGAAGCGGAATACGGAAAAGCAATTGCAAACTACGAAGACTCGCTTCTCTTTGACGGACTTAAATCCGGAGCAGTTTGGATGAGCCACACCGACTTCATCGACAAACTTCCTGAAGGATTTAAACCGATTGCAAAGACAAAAAACTGCAACACCGCAGCCATTGCCGACGAATCGAGAAAACTCTATGCAACCCAATTCCATCCGGAAGTAAATAACACCGAACATCAACAGGAAATATTTAAAAACTTCCTATTTAAAATAGCGAAAATCACCCCGAACTGGTCGAGCGAAGACTTCATCGAAAAATCCATCAAAGAAATACAAGAACAAATCGGTGACGGAAACGCAATTTTGGGCCTCTCGGGCGGAGTCGACTCATCCGTCGCGGCGGCGCTTGTAAGTAAAGCAATCGGCGACCGATTGACATGCATATTTGTCGACCACGGACTTCTTAGAATGAACGAAGCTGAAGAAGTTGAAAAAGTATTCAAAGAAAAATTTAACGTAAAATTCAAAAAAATAGATGCAAAAGACAGATTCCTTGAAAAACTTAAAGGTGTAACGGAACCTGAAAAAAAGAGAAAAATCATCGGCGAAGAATTTATTCGCGTATTTGAAGATGCGAAAAAAGACGCAAAAGATGCAAAATTCCTCGTACAAGGAACAATCTATCCTGACGTTGTTGAAAGCGGACTCAAAAAAGGCGACGTAATAAAATCGCACCACAACGTCGGAGGGCTTCCTGAAGACGTCGACTTCGAACTTGTCGAACCTCTAAGAATGCTCTTTAAAGACGAAGTTAGAACAGTCGGAAGACTCCTGGGGCTTCCAGACCACATGGTCGACCGCCACCCGTTCCCTGGACCGGGCCTCGCAATAAGAGTCATCGGAGAAATCACGGAAGAAAGACTCGACATCTTAAGAAGAGTCGACAAAATCTACATCGACATGCTCCACGAATACAACCTCTACGGAAAAATCTGGCAAGCATTCGCCGTCCTTCCTGACATCAAAACCGTCGGAGTCCAAGGCGACAAGAGAACCTACTCCTACCTCGCCGCCATCCGTGCCGTAAGAACGACCGATGCCATGACCGCCGACGCCTACCCTTTCGACCACGAATTCCTCGACGAAGCACAACGAAGAATCATCAACGGCGTCCCGGAAGTTAATAGGGTGGTGTATGATATTACCAGTAAACCGCCGGGAACTATTGAATGGGAGTAATTTGTGGTTAAAATTGCGAATTTTTGCAGTGTTCGACTTTTTCGTCACTGCGGCGTAGGTGAAACTACGCCTCATTCCTAAACATTCTGCACTTCGCGAAATAATTCCGTTTTATCTCGCAAATTAGACAGCGTTTTGGTATTAAAATGGGAATATTAATAAAAAAGAATAAGTTGAATAATAGTTCCAAGTGGTTTACATTTGGATAAAAAATCAGACCGTAGTTAAAAGCTGCGGTCTTTTTGCCTACATATTATGAGGATTAATTTATTTAGAGATCTTCAATGGCTACTTTTAAATGTAACAAATAATATAAACCGATTGCAAAAGCAACTAATAAAACGGGTGTTATTTACAAGAATGATATTGATTATATGAGAGAAAAAATAGAAAAATTGGCAAAAGAAATATGGGATATACATTCCCTATTATTAAACAGAACTAAATAGAATTATTTCCATAAAATATCTTAGACCTGTAAGAAGTTTTTAAAATATGATATAATATATTCAAATGAAATACCGATTTTCAAAATGACAAGGGAGAGAAATTTATGCAAAACTTTGGGAAAATTATTTTTAAAATAGACCAGGTTTTAGAAGAAAAAAATATAAGCAAAAACAAATTAGAAAAAGAAGCAAATCTTCAAAGGACACAACTTAATTCTTATTGTAATAATAAAGTCAAAAGAATTGACCTAGGAACCATAGCAAAAATTTGTTGTGTTCTTGAGTGTAAGGTTGAAGATATTATGGATTATGTAAGGTAATTAAATGAATAGATACGAAATAATAAAAAATAGGTAATATATATCAGATTGGTAACTCTGAATCAGGAGAGTTTAGTTATGTTCAAATACTTAAAACATTTGGTAAAAATATAAAAGATTAACAAATTGGGAGAAATACCGGATGCATTTATTTTAAAGGATGGAACACGATACAATAATATAACAATGCTAAAAAGTATCTAAATAAATTTCTAAAGTATAAATTTTTCGGTTAATGTGATTAACAATCCGCTGGAATAGATCGAAAAGCTAGTGTCTGCAATTATTAATAATACTACTATAGGATGTTTTTGAGGGGTTCGCGTCATAATAGCGATAGAGATATATAGTTATATAAATATAAGTAGTTCAAGATTTTTACTAAAGTTTAAAACTCGAAAAATTAATAGTTGGTGTGCTGCTTATAGTAATGATTATATAATGACTATTGTAAGGAGTACACTAGTATAAGGGGGAGTAAATTGTCAAAAATAAATAAAGAGCAAATTTCTGCTAATGGATTTTCAATTCAAGTTTATACTGAAGACTTTAAAAATGATTATATAAGCTTAACGGTTGTAGCAAAATATTAAAACACATATGATCCAAGATTTGTAATCCAAAACTGGATGAGAAATAGGAATACGCTTGAATTTATAGGATTGTGGGAAGTTTTAAATAATCCAAATTTTAACCGTGTGCAATTCGACACGTTTAGAAATGAGGCAGGACTTAATAGATTCACTATGACACCACAAAAATGGATTGATTCTACAAATGCTATTGGCATAATATAGAAGTCTGGGAGATATGGTGGAACCTATGCGCATTATGATCTTGCGATGGAATTTGCATCATGGATTTCACCAGAATTTAAGCTGTATATTATTCAAGACTATAAGAGACTTAAGTCAGA
>NZ_JAXFOB010000014.1:0-20784 GCF_034180565.1 Ezakiella sp.
GTATATTATATTTTTTGGAAAGATAGTCTTTTCCATAGCCATCTTCGTTTTCTTTAATTATTTTTAATTTTTCTTCATATGTTATTTTATTCATTAAAATGCCCCCTTATTTCCGTGTCCGGATTTAAGGGGGCAGTACAGGTTGCCGGTTCTTTTTTATTTGCGGCCCTTTTCGCGATAAACACTTGATTCAATATTTCAGTCGCTGCGACGTACTTGCCAGTACGCCTCGCGCCTAAAATATTTCATCTAAGCGTTTCTCATCGAAAATTCCTCGCAAATAACGGCAGGGGTTGGAGTGATAGTTGATAAAGGGTTTTAGTTTATATTTTTAGATTTATATTTTTGGATTTAAATTTTATATACACATCGTTAGCTGCATGTTGTTATAACAACGAAATCAAATATGCGGCGTGGGTTTGGGTGTGATGTGGATTTGGGTTTATGGGTTCTATATTTTATGTAATCAGCGTTGTTGGTAATAATACATATTCCATATACACAAAAATGGGCGCGAGGATTCAAAGAACCGTCGCGCTACGGATGCGTGTGCGAGTTTATACAGTTAAATAATTTATCGGCGTAGAAAATATTTGTATGTGATATTTTCGGAAATATATTTTATGAACACACAGTTAGCTGTATGTTGTTATAACAACGAAAGTCAAATATGCGGCTCATGTGATATAAGTTCAAAAGTGATTTGAGAATTTTATTTTGTATAATGATTTTTTTGTTCTATATTTTATGTAATCAGCGTTGTTGGTGGGGTTGTAAATTGTTTTAACTTTATATATGGCGGCAGGACATCGTTGTTCCTATCGTCACAACGTATGCCAGCCGCTACAAGCAGTGATTGCGAAATGATACAATTGTATGAATATATAATCGTGGATAAAATTGCGTGTGCTAT
Source organism: Ezakiella sp. (assembly GCF_034180565.1). Taxonomy (NCBI): domain Bacteria; kingdom Bacillati; phylum Bacillota; class Tissierellia; genus Ezakiella; species Ezakiella sp. The sequence continues at coordinate 914 of NZ_JAXFOB010000014.1, forward strand.
TTTTGATTATATATTATATATACACATCGTTAGTTGTATGTTGTTATAACAACGAAATCAAATATGCGGCGAGGGTTGGGGTGATAATTGTTTTGACGTTTGGGCTTTATATTGTATATACACACCGTTGTTGGTGAGGTTGTATATTGCATAAACGACATATATGGCGGCAGGACATCGTTGTTCCTATCGTCACAACGTATGCCAGCCGCTACAAGCAGTGATTGCGAAATGATACAATTGTATGAATATATCATCGTGGATAAAATGGCGTGTGCTATTTTTGATTATATATTTTATATACACATCGTTAGCTGTATGTTGTTATAACAACGTACGTCAAATATTTTGGCGTCAACAGGAGCAAAGGATTATAAAACAATTGGCCCATTCCACATATTTGAATTTCTCACCCAAACCATGTATAATTTAAGTAATTGGAGGGATGAGATATATGAATATCGGGATTTTAGTGGCGGTTGAGTTTGACGCTTTTTACAATATATACGGTGAGCCGATTGAGAAGTTCAAGCACGGGTATTTGGAGGTTTTTAAGTATCATATTCACGGAAAGGATGTTTATGTTGCGGCGTCGAATGCGGGGCAGATTAGGGCTTCGATTGCGATGACGACTCTTGTTGAGATTTATCACTGCGAGATTATTTTAAATTACGGCGTGGTTGGAGCACTACGCGAGCAAGAGGTTGAGGAGCTTGCTGTTGTACAAAATGTTGTGCACTACGATTGGGATGTGAGCGAAGTCGATGTAATCGAAAAGGGCAGGTATTCAATGTTTGATTCGACGATGATTCCGGTTTCGAAGAGGCTCGTGGATTTGGCGGTTAAGCTCGATCCGAATCTCGAGAAGGTAAATCTTGCGTCGGGCGACAAGTTTGTCGACAGTCGCGCCGACAGAGAGAAGCTTTATAAGGAGTGGAACTGCGACATTGTCGATATGGAAGGCGCGTCGATTGCTCTTTGTAGTTATCTTTTCGGGGTGGAATGTCTTATGATTAAGGCGGTGAGCGACACTCTTGAGACGGGAGGTCAAGGTTTTTATGAAAATTTTGAGAGAGCAAGCAAAGTTGCGGTGAAACTTATCGACGATTTAATTTTGAATTTGTAGATGTAAAAGCAATCAAAAGGGTTGCTTTTTTTATTGCAAGTAGTATAATTTAGTTAAAGGTATTTTATATTATATTAAAGCTTTAGGGGGGGCAAGCATGAAAGCTATTTTTAATACATATCGCTTGGTGCGAAAACATGCAGGGACAATTTATGTTTTGATTTTGCTTGAAAGTATAATAAGTGCACTTACAGATCCGCTTATTATTTATGCAACAAAGCTTTCGGTCGATTCGATTGTGGGATTTGTAAGCGGCGGTGCAGATGTAAAACCGGTTATATTTTTGGTTTTGTTGTTTGCGTGGAAAGAGTTGTCGAAGTTTTTTAGAAATATTTTGGACATAAAGCTTGAGCAAAGGCTCGAATTAAATTTAAACAAATCGCTTATGAACAAGCTTTCTTTAATTGCAGTTGATGAAATAGAAAAGTCGGAGTTTCAAGATAAGTTAAATCAAATCAAGGACAGACCGCATCTTGCACTTATAGAGCTCTTCAATTCTTCTATTTTAATTTTGTCGACAGTTATTAAGGTTGTCGGTATTGCGTTTGTGTTTTTTAATATTTCCGGAATTCTTGGAATATCTTATTTGATTGCTGCAATTTTTGATATTTTATTTACTTTTATGGCTGTTAATAAGATGAATAAGATGTTTGAAAACACTTCAAGAAATGAACGCGAGATGGAAAATGTAATAGATATTTTGAAAAATAAGGATGCGTTATATGAAATCAAAGTATTTAAGATGAAGGAGTTCTTTTTGAGGAGGTTTGAAAAGTATTCGTCTGCGGTTTTTAAGGAAAGGCTCGACACGACTTTGAAGAGTCAAAATTATCTTCTTTTAAGTTCTGTTGTTAATATTGTTTGGATGGGGCTTGTAATTTTATTTATAGTTTCGAAGCTCCTTGCAAAAGCGATTGGTGCAGGGGACCTTACGGCGATTGTAACGTCAGCATCAAGTACTTTGGATATGGCGGAAGATTTTGTTTATGAAGCATCAACTGTTTCGAACAATGGATATATCGCGAATACGTTGTTTTATATTTTGAGTCACGATGAAAGAAAGGTTGAAAGGAGTTCTAAATATGGAGATGAGATAGAGTTTTCACACGTGAGTTTTAAATATCCGGGCACTCAAAAGATGGTTCTTAACGATTTAAGTTTTAAAATAAACAAGGATAAAGTGACTGCGATTGTTGGAGAAAACGGAGCAGGGAAAAGTACTATAATAAAATTGGTGGCAGGTCTTTATGAGCCGACCGAAGGTTTTGTAAAGATTTCAAATATGAATCCATATTCGATGTCAAATGAAGATATTTCAAACGAGTTGTCGATTGTGTTTCAAGATTTCAAAAATTATGAATTAAGTTTGCGTGACAATATTCTTTTTGGAAAAGCCGGCGATATAGCTGAAGATTTGAGACTTTTGGAGCTTGATAAATACAGCGAAGACACAAATATAGGAAAGCTTGAAGAAGACGGAGTGTATCTTTCGGGAGGAGAGAACCAAAAGCTTGCACTTGCAAGGGCTATTCAAAAGAAATCTGATTTTCTAATATTTGACGAGCCGACAGCCTCGATGGATCCAATGGTTGAAGCTAAGATGTATGACAATATTTTGAAGGTTTTAAAGAGTCGTGGTGCAATAATTATCACTCACAGGTTGGTTCTTTCAAAATTGGCGGACGATATAATTGTGCTTAATGAAGGAAGAATTATAGAGCGTGGAAGTCACGACGAACTTATGAACAAGGGTGGAATTTATAAACAGATGTATGACGAACAGTCGGGTTGGTACAAGGAGAATTAAAATGTTTGAAGTATTAAAAAAGGTATTTAGAATTACCCCTTTCGGAACTGCATATGTGTTTTTTTATCATATAGTATCAGGAATTTTTGTTGCGCTGAAGCTAAATTTCACGATGAATATAATCGAGTCCGGATATAAATATATCATTGATAGCGGGGATATAAATTCGGTTATAAGATACGGGATTTATCTTTTGGCATTAATTTTTGTGGAAAGACTGATGGAGTATTTTTATGCCATTTTGATGAACGGATTTTTATATGAAAAGTCCGACAACAGATTTAAATATGATGTCGCACACAAGCTTACTGAAATTGAGATGATAAAATTTGAGGACAGGGAATTTTTGTCAAATTTGGAAAGGGCTTCAAATGCGGTCGACGATGAAAGAATGAGCACATGTGTACATTTGATGGCGAGAATTTTGGGAGAGGTTGTAGAAGTTGTTTTAATTCTTTTAACGCTTCTTTCATACAGCAGATATTTGGTATATCTTGCACTTCTGACAGTTGTTCCGTATTTTGTGACTAGAATAATTAGAGGAAAGGCATTTTATAAGCTGAAGAATATAGAGATATATGACGAAAGAAAATTGAATTATTTATATAGTATATTTACAGATGCAAAAATCAACAGAGAGATAAAGCTAAACGACAGTTCAGATTTTTTTGTGAACAGATATGAAAATATTTTTGCGGATGTGGGCAACAAATATTATAATGAGAGGTTAAAGGATGCAAAGTCACTTTTGTTTTGTGATATATTGAGCGTGATTTCTTATTCGTTTGCGGTAATATTAACTATAAAACTTGCATTCAGTCGCGACATTGCCATCGGGATGATGGGAGCGGCGCTTATTGCTTTTAGAAATATGCAGTCAAGCACAAAGGAAATGATTACCTCGATCGGAAATTTGCCGAAAAACTTGATGTTTGCAAATGATTTTATAAATTTTATGAACACGGAAGAAGAAAAGAGAACTTTCGACGTTGAGTTCGGGAATGTAGAAATGGAAGATGTTTCATTTATTTATCCGAATTCGGAAAACGGAATAAAAAATATAAATGCTGAAATCAAAGAAGGAGAGTCGGTTGCAATTGTCGGTTACAACGGTTCCGGGAAAACGACATTTACAAAGGTCATAAGCGGAATTTATAAATCCGATGGAAAAATAGTTGTTGGAAATTCAAATATGAACTTTTCGGGAATTTCTTTTGATGATTATACGATTGTTCCGCAAATCAGAACAGAAACAAACCTGACTGTCGGGGAACATATTTCGTCGAAAGAGAATTTCGATTCTGAAAAAGTCTGCGAAAAACTTAGATTCGTTGGGCTTTCAAAGTTATGCGATGAAGAAATTTTGAATACAAGAATCGGAAAAGAGTTTGACGGAATTGAACTTTCGGGTGGAGAAAGAGAAAGGCTTGATATTGCGCGGGCGTTATATGAGGATAAAAAGTTAATCATTATGGACGAGCCGACTTCAACACTTGATCCGATGGAGGAAAGTGCGATTTTAAAGAAATTTATAGAAATATCAAAAAATATAACGTCTATAATTGTCACTCACAGACTTGGCATTACAAAGTTTGTGGACAAGGTTATAGTATTTAAAGACGGCGAGATTATCGCAAGCGGAACACACGAAGATTTGATGGAAAAGTGCGAACACTATAGAAATATGTATAACGAACAAAGTCGTTTTTATTTATAAAAAGTTTACAGCATCCCTTTATATGTGGTATAATATAGTAAAGTGGGTGCTTTTTATGTGGAAAAAATTTCTCGTGGTGACAATTGTTTTGTTAATTGCTTTATTTGTTTTTTCAAAGGAGTCGGTTTCTTTTGATGTGGTTGACGACGACGGAAAGCCGGTTACGCTCACTCTTAGAAAGAGACGATTTCAGAAGTTTTACAACGAGGTCACTTTGAGCGACGACGAGAATGTTAAGACCCATGTTTTTAAGGACAAGTACACTTTAAATATTTGGAAGTGGCAGACGGGGCGAGTGAACGATGAGAACAACGAGGATGTTGTTTTCGGGGTTTACAATATCGCACCGCACCACAGAATTATGACGAATCGCGTTTTTATTTATACGGTGAAAGATTTGGAGCTACAGCCGAAGTTTCGTGCGTCGAGGCTCACTTATCCGATTTCGGATTTCACGCTTTATGACATCGATGGCGACGGTTATGACGAGGTTGTGGCGATTGAAAAGTATAAGGGCGAATCATATATAAGCGCGTACAAGGAATATGATTTAAAAATTGAGAGAGTTTATTTCGACAAGTTTTCGTTTGAAATTTCTCGCTTTCTTGAGGACGGGGAAAATTTGTCGGTTGAAACGGAGAAAGGCACATTTAATGTAGGACTGAAAAATAAGGAGGTTTATTTAAAATGAGGAAGAAGTTATTACTTTTGACAGCGTTTATGCTCACGCTCACAGCATGCAAATCGGGCGTAAAAGACGGCGATACAAAGACGACCGACGACAAGGAGATTGTGTCCGAGGTCGATAAGGATGAACAAAAAGATGAACAAAAAGAAAAGGAAAAGATTGCGGATCTTTTAAGTTTTATTATAAATAAGGAAGACGCAGCTCCGATTTATCCGGAGTTTAAGGATGCGGAATACACTGTAACTTCAAAGCCGTATGACTTTTCGGAGTTTTTTAAGAGCCTTGAAACAAGCAACGACGATGACATAAAGTGGCTTTTAAAAAATGAGCGCATGAAAAATTCATTAAAAGAAAATGGATTCGGCGTGATATACGGACTTTATGAGCAACCATTTGCGATTTATGATCAAAATCAATACACTTATTCGAATTCGTTTATCACGACCGATTCGGCAATGCATCTTTTTCACGTGATTTATCTCGGAATGATGGAAGAGCTTGAAACCGGAACGCTTCGTGACAAGCTTACAAATCTTTCAATAAGGATGTATGAAAACAGTCTTAAAAATTACAACGAAGGAAGCGAAGAAACAAAGCCGTATGCTTTGAAAAATGCAGCTCTCTTTTATACAGGACTGAAGATTTTAAACGACGGAGCGGGGATTGATGCTCCGGCTGAGGTGAAGGAACTCGCATCAAAAGAACTGCAAAATATTGAGGGAGAAGCTGCTGCGGTTTCCAATATTACCGGAAACGAAGTTGACTACTCTCAATTTAAACCGCGCGGAAATTACACTAAGTCGGAAGAGCTGAAGACATATTTCAAGGCGAATATGCTTTATTCCCAAAACAAGTTTGTCGTTCGAGACAACACGGGAGCGGTGAACAAGGAAAATTTGAAATCGACAATAGTCATGACTGACGGAGTTTTGAAGGACAAGAAGAGTTATGATTTGTGGCTTCAAATATATAATCCTATATCTTTTTTGGTTGAAAACAGCGAAGATTTGACACCGATAGGGCTTTATGAAATGATTTCGAAGCATGCATCGTCGTTCGATTTGAACGAGATGTTAAAAGACGATGTGATAGAAGGAGTTTCAAAGGAAATTCAAGCTATGGAAGGTCCGTCAATTAAACCGCAGGGCGGTGTGACATTCGGATTTTTACCGCAAAGGGCGGTCATCGACAATGTGTGGCTCCAAAATCTTTTGGAAAACACTCCGGACAGCAGAAGACCGCTCGCATCGGGACTCGATGTGATGGCTGTTATGGGAAATGAAACTGCGGAAAAAAGAGTTACAACCGATGAAAAGAACCTTTTGTGGCCGGACTTTTTGGACAAGTTTGAAGAGACAAAGGCTGCCGCATCAAATATGGGCGACAAAGAAAAATCAAACATTTACAGGGCATGGCTCTGGATGTTACGCGCAAATAACCAAGACTACAAAGACGGATATCCTTTCTTTATGCAAAGCGATTTGTGGAAGATTAAAGATTTGAATTCGTCGCTTGCATCGTGGGCACAACTGAAACACGACACTATTCTCTATGCAAAGCAATTCGGTGCGGAAATGGGCGGATTTGACGAAAGAAAGACCTATAACTATGTCGAGCCGAACATCGACCTCTACAATCGTTTGATTTGGATTACGGATTTCACGCTCGAAAATTCAGACAAATACAATTTGTTGGATGAGAGCAGAAAAGAGGTATTGAAGTCGTACAAAGACATGCTTCAGTTCTTCATAGAGGTCAGCAAGAAAGAACTGAATGATGAAAATATAACCGACGAAGAAAACGAAAGAATGGCGACAATTGCAGGCGAGATGGAAAATATTTTCATCGCATTCGACAAGGCACCGGAAGAAGAATTTAGCGTTCCGGCATCTGAGAGAAACATGACGAATGTTGCGGACATTCAAGACGTCGGTAAAAACTCGGTCGGCATTCCTGTGGGCCACAAGCTCGAAGTGGGCTCCGGCAGATTCTCGACAATCTACACGATTTATAGATTTAACGGTGAGTACAAAATCGGAAGCGGCGCTATAATGAACTATTATGAGTTCTTGAGTCCGACGAGACTTACTGACGAGGAAATGAGCGAAAAAATTGAAAAGACATATTTCGGTGACATCGAAAAAGGTGAAGAGGCGGAACCGTTCTTTAAAGATCTTTTCATTCCGGATGCATATTAATAAATTGAATTTTAAAGCACCCGAACGTTCGAGGTTTGGGTGCTTTTTATGTATAGGCTGTGTGCGGAAATTAAGACTAAAATTTTAACCTTTTTGTTGAATAAAATAGAAAAAATTGGTGTATAATAGTTTTAATGAAGGGAGTTTATCCAAATGAAAAAAATTGCAATTGTTATACTTGCGGCGGCTTTAATGATCTCTTATTACGGATGCAAAAGCGAGCCGGATAAGTCGACAAATTTGCCGGCGGTCAGCGATGAATCGAACAAGGAACTCATTCAAAAGACTTTTACACGTCTTTATGATCAGGTTGAACTTTTTTATGAAGCGAAAGGCGATTATAATCTATTTTTTTCAAACGCACATGACTTTGTTGAAAAGAAGAAAACCGAAGAAAATAAATTTCAAAAGTACATTTCGGATCTCGACGGATATTTTACTTCCGATTTGCTTACAAATCTTATAAACAAGGGAGAAATCCCGAGCGACGAGTATGCGAAAGCGGGTTACAACAAAGCAGAAGTCACGATAAATTCAATCGACAAGGAAGATTCGCACTATGTCGTGAATTATTCTGTGAAATACACCGGAGTAAACGAAGACACCGTCGACTACGAGATTAAAGTCGAGGTCGAGGACGGCAAGATTAAGACGCTTGATGCGCCGAAGGGAATCGGCCTTCCGAATTTAAATACTGTAAACAAAATGAGCCAAGCACTTTAGTGTGCCGGCTCTTATTTTTTATCTCATAGCCATTATAACGTCGATTTCGTCTTCGTTTAGACCGACCATCGCTTCTCCGAGTCCGGTTTGTGCTTCGAGCACTTTTTTCGGATTGTCGAAGTTTTCGACCGCCATAACAATTCTCTTTGCGCGTACTTCCGGGTCGCTCGATTTAAAAATACCGGAGCCGACGAACACGCCTTCCGCACCGAGCTTTCTCATGAGCGCCGCATCCGCAGGAGTTGCAACTCCGCCTGCGCTGAAGTTTAAAACCGGGAGCTTGCCGTTTTCATTTACATATTTTACAAGTTCATATGAAACGCCGATTTCTTTTGCAAAGTTGAAAAGCTCGTCTTCTCTCATATTGTGAACTTTTCTTATGTCGGACATAATCGCTCTCATGTGGCTTACTGCTTGAACGACGTCGCCCGTTCCCGCTTCGCCTTTTGTACGAATCATCATTGCCCCTTCTTCGATACGTCTTAGAGCTTCGCCGAGATTTCTCGCACCGCACACAAACGGTGTTTTAAATTTCGTCTTGTCCACGTGGTAAACGTCGTCGGCAGGGCTTAAAACTTCGGATTCGTCGATGAAGTCGATTCCCAGTTCTTCGAGAATTTGTGCTTCGACGAAGTGTCCGATTCTGACTTTTGCCATAACCGGAATTTTAACGGTGTCCATAATTTCTTTTATCATTTTCGGGTCGCTCATTCTTGAAACGCCACCGGCAGCTCTTATGTCCGCAGGAATTCTTTCGAGCGCCATGACTGCAACAGCACCCGCATCTTCAGCGATTTTTGCCTGTTCAGGATTTGTGACGTCCATGATGACGCCGCCTTTTAAACTTTTCAGTAATTTTTTTATTTCCATAATATAACCTCCAATAAATTTTATATAGATTATAACATCAAATCTGTTACCATTGAAGACACAATTTTAGAAAAAAATATGGATATAAAATAAAAATTGTGATATAATAAAAATGGAGGCGATATTTATGAAGCTTTATGAAAGCGTATACAAACAAATAGAAGAAGATATAAAAAGCGGATTTTACAGAGAGGGGGAAAAACTGCCTTCAATCATAGGATTTACAAAGAAATACGGAGTCAGCAAGAACACGGTTTTGAAGTCGATGGAGCTTTTGGAATATGACGGACTGGTATATTCAAAAAAGAAAAGCGGATTTTATGTGGCGGACAATCTGTACCCAAAATTAAAGGTCACAAATGTACATAAGCGCGCATTTAAAAAGAGCGAGGATTACAAATACGACCTTTCGCCGAACGCTGTCGCATATGACGAATTTCCGATTGCAATTGTGAAAAGACTGATGACGGAGGTTTTAAACGACGACTACGACACGCTTTTCAGTCCGACCGAACCGCAAGGCTCGCTAGAGCTCAGAGAATCAATCGCATATATTTTAAATCGCATAAAAAATATAAAAGTTGCGCCGGAGAATATTATTGTTAGCTCCGGGATGGAGTATCTCTATCAGATAATTCTTGAGCTTATTCCCGGTGACTCGATTTTTGCGATTGAAAATCCCGGATACGATGTTGTGCCGACGCTTTTAAACGCGAGAAAGTTTCCATACATCGACATCGATTCGGAAAATGTTAAAAAGGGCATAAACACACTTATAAATTCAAATGCAAATGTGGTTTGCACGACTTCGATGCACCAATTTCCGATTGGGCGCACGATGAGCGCTTCCGAAAAAAATGCTATAATAAATTGGATGAAATCCTCAAAGAATAACTATATTATCGAAGATGACTACGACAGCGAATTTAGATATGCACCGGTTCGAAGCGAGAGGATTTACACGATGTCGGACGGTGAGAGGACGATTTATATCGGGAGCTTTTCGAAGTCAATAGCTCCGTCTATCAGGTGCAGCTATATGATTCTTCCGGAGGAGCTCATGAAGAGATACGAAGAAACATTGCCGTTTATGGCGTGCCCGATTCCGTCGATTTGGCAAAAGTTTTTGACCAAGTTTATCGACAAACACTATATTCGTCACGTCAACAAAATGATTAAACTTTATAAGGGCAGACGCGAAAAGATGATTGAGCTTCTTGAAAATTCTTCGAAAGTGAAAAGAATTATTGCGGAGCCTGTCGGAATGAATATTTTGGTTGAGTTAAAAACGCAAAAAAGCGACACGGAAATTGCTAAAGCCGCCGAGGAAAAGGGCGTGCTCGTCTTTCCTTTAAGTAGATATCTTCGCGGAACCAAACCGACCGGCACATATCTTTCGCTCGGATTTGCCGCACTCGACGACGAAAAAATGGAAAAAGCGATTGCGATACTTTTGAAGTGTTGCTAGAAATATTAAAACATTGACACGTGGACACACGTGTCTTTTTTTATGGGAGTGGGAAGGAGTTTGTTAAAATTTTCGGTTTTCTACAAAAGACTAACACATTTTTAATAAATACTTGAATTTACACGGATTTATTGAATACATGTAAAATTTGTGCTATAATTCAACTGAAAGAGGTTATTATGAAATCGAAATTTAAAAATTTGACAACTTCATTTTTGCTTATTTTAATATTGTCATTTTTGCTTGCGGGCGTTTCGTTTTTCTTTGTTGACGTTGACTACAATTTCAACGATATAAAACCGTTTTTGGAAAATACAAAATTATTTGTTTTGAATTTTCTGCCGATTTTAATCACGATGCTCGTGCTTTTTTCCGTTACGGGAAAGCTCAGCGCAAGTTTTTTAATCACGACTGTGGCGGTTTTTGCAATTGGAATTACGAACACGACAAAGCTGGTCTATAGAGACGAACCTTTCAGATTCGCGGACATTTTTCTTGCCGGCGAAGCAAAGGACATGGTTGAGGCAAATTTTAAAATACAGTGGCCTGATTGGCTTGGAAGCGCTGCAATAATTGTGCTTGCAGTGTTTTTTGTGCTGCTCTACTTGGACAAGGATATGAAAAAGGTGTTTACGAGAAATATGTTCATGCATCTCGTTGCGCTCAATTTGTTTTTCAGTGTCATTATGTCGCAAGTTATTTTCAGCAAAGAAAACTACAAATCGACGTCGATTGAAGGCTACAACAAATGGCTTGAGAGTGAAATAGTAAAGTCGAAAGGCATGATTTATCCGTTCACATATTCGATAAAAAATATGTTTGAAACGGCGCCGAAAGACTATTCGAAAAAGGCTGTCGATGAAATTTTAAAAGACTACAAGGGTGCGCCGATTCCAACGGATAAGCGTGTGAATATAGTTGCGGTTATGTTGGAAAGTTTCAACGACTTGTCAAAATTTGACGGAGTGAATTTCAAGGAAAATCCGTACGAATATTATAATCTCGTGAAAGAAGAGAGCATTCACGGAAACCTCGTCGTGAACATTTTTGGAGGCGGCACGATAAATACGGAGCGTTCTTTTATCTCGAGCATGTACAAACCGCCGAGATACGAGAGTCCGCAAAATTCGATTGTGAGATATTTGAAGGCTAATGATTATTACACAGAGGCGTTTCACCCGAACACCGGGAAATTTTACAACCGCACGGAAACAAATAAAAATGTGGGATTTGACAAATTTTGGTGCGATGAAAACATGTTTGAGGGCGTTGTGAAAAAAGGCGAAATTCTTCCGGATGAAATTTTGAAAGACTATATGATAAAAGGTTTTGAGGACAACAAAAAAACCGGAAAGCCGTATTTCGGCTTCACGGTCACAATGCAAAATCACGGTCCGTATTATTTCTATGAACCGCACAAATACTACTATGACAACATTTATAATGTTGAGGAAAAATATTACTACACGACAAACAACTATCTTATGGGGATAGAAAAGACATCGAAATTTATGTACGATTTGACGGAGTATTTTAAAAATGAAAGCGCTCCGACAGTTCTCGTGTTTTTCGGGGACCACAACCCTTCGCTCGGACCGAACGACGAAGGCTTTAAATCGCTCGGCATCGACATGGCTTCGGACAACATCGACAGTTTCCTTGCGAAATACCAAACACCTTATATAATTTGGGCGAACGGCTCCGCAAAGGAAGTTCTCGGCAAGGATTTTGTCGGAGAAGGTCCGGATATTTCAGCGATGAACCTCGCACCATATCTATTTAAGGAACTTTCATTCCCCGGCGACGACGTCATGCAATTTAAAAAAGAAATGATGGAAACCGTCCCGGTCTACACGAACTCATTTGTAAAAGTTTGCGGCGAATATTGTGCAACGGATGAGCTGGATGAGGGGATGGAGAGGGAGATAAAGTTTGTGGACTATTATTATAGAAACACAATTAAGAGATAGGGTATTTGCGGTTATTTTCGCGATAAAGTTATGAGAATGTATGATGTTGCAAACGCAGGACGTAGCGGGACGGCACTGTGTGTCCTCCCGCAAAAAAGCCTCACTCCTAAAATATTTCATCTAAGCGTTTCTCATCGAAAATCCCTCGCAAATAAAAGTGTTTACGGATGTAGAATTGGTTTGAAAAACACGAAATCAACCGTTTCTCATCAAATTATCATCGCAAATAACAGTGTTTATAAAGAATCGGTATCGCCGGTTCTTTTTTTGTGTGCTTATGAATTGTATAAAATTGCACACGCCCGTAGGTAGCGGCGACCAGTTTTTTTATCCATCGAACAGAAATCTTTGATTTCGTCGTGAGATGAGATAAAAAGGTGTATCGCCGCAAAGAGGGAGAATGGGTGAAGAAATTTTGAAAACGTTGATGTTGTTGCTCCTTAAAAATGGCAAATGATGAACGATTTTTAGAAATTTTTCTGAAATTGCAATCCATAGTGAAAAAATATTTTATGTTTGAGATAAAATTTTCAAATTTATATTGCAAGTTCATATTTCTGTATGATATAATTATAATAGAAGAAGAGTGATTTAAATCACATAAATTCTTTTTCATAATTATACGGAGGTTGGTATATGAATACAAGGAAAATTGCTATTTTGCTTGCAGTTTTACTTTTTATCGGTACTTTGCCGGTTGTAAATCTTGCAGCTGAAAGCGAAAAAGAAAAGAGTGATTATATTGTTGAAACAAAGTTTAATGATTCACAATATTTAGCGTTGAGAGATGAGGGAAGATATGTTGAAGCAATCGATGTTTCGAATCCTTATTTAGAAGAGAAAGAGAAGATTTTAAAAGATTTAGGTATAAAAATTAAAGGGAGACTACATATTTTGTTTGTCGGTTTCCAAGTTGAATTGGATGCCGACGAATTGAAGCAGGTTGAATCGCTTGATTTTGTTAAGAAGGTTATTCCTGATGTAGTATTTGAAGTTGAAAAGCCAATTGATAATTCTTTTTCATATATGAAAAGTGATAGTTTAGGAAGGAAATTAAACTCTAAATATGATAACTCGATTTCATTGATGTCCACAAAACGTTCAGGAAGAAACTCAAATGATGAGATAAGGCCATCGATGATTTCATCTCCTGAACTTATTGGTGCTGATGAAGACTTAAGAAGGGTTTATAGTGGTAAAGGGCGACTTTTAGCTGTTGCGGACAACGATATGTATCCGGGGCACGAAGCTTTTAATCAAAGTCTTTCGAATCCCAAGTTAACTTTTGATTCTTTTATGAGAATTCTTCCAAATTTAACATATCAAAATCAAAATGTAACGCGCGATGCATATTACAGTGAAAAGATTCCATACGCTTGGAACTTTGCAACGGATAACAATGTTTTGAATACATCTGATGTCATTAGTGGTCACGGCCAACATATTGCAGGAATAATGGTTGGAAAACCTATGAATGTAAATGGCAGAATGTGGCGAGGCATTGCACCTGATGCGCAATTAGCAATGATGGGATTGAGCGGTGGAACTATGACTTCGGCAATTGAACACGCGACACTTCTTGGAGCGGATGCTATAAATATTAGTTTGGGAACTGCAAAGGGGAAAAGAGAAGATTTTTCTTATGCAATTTATGCGATGCTTGAACAAGCATATACAGGAGGTATAAATGTTGTTTTTGCTGCAGGTAATGAGGGCGACTACAAGGGCGATATTTCAATTTTAACTCCTGACTACGGCAATATTGACGACCCGGCTTTTATTAATAACATTATTTCCGTCGGTTCAATAGAGAACAAGACGATTACAGGATACACTGTTCAAGTAAATGGAATTGATTACAGCGTAAGCCCGTCGAATATCGGAGGATTATTTCCGACCGGCAACAATGAATATGTTTTCGCCGGTTACGGTAGACCTGAAGATTTTGAAAATATAGAAGTAAACGGTAAAATTGCACTTATTAAACGTGGTGAAAATTTCTTTAATGACAAGATTGAAAATGCAGAAAAAAATGGTGCAATTGGTGCAATTGTATACAACAATGTTGCCGGAGAAATGGGAATGAGTCTAGATGCAAAGCGTGTGCATATTCCTTCTGTTGCAATGTCTCTTGAAGATGGAGAGGTATTAAAATCTGCAACGAATAAGATTTTCAATTTTACGGGTAAGCCTACAATTATGCAAAATCCTAAATACGGAGAAATAAGTTCATTTACAACTTATGGACTTACAGCTTACGGAGATCTTAAACCGGACATTGTTGCTCCAGGAGGCGCAATTTATTCAACTCAAAATACAAAAGACACATTCACAAATATGAGTGGAACATCGCAAGCGGCACCTCATGTCACAGCTTCAATTGCTCTTTTGCGTGAATATATGGCTGAAGATTCGAAGTTTAAAAATGTAGGTCATGAAGAAATGGCTTCTGTTGTAAAGACACTTCTAATGAACTCAGCAGTTCCACATATGGATCCTGTTACAAAGGTTGCAAGCTCACCAAGACGTCAAGGAGCTGGAGTTTTGGACATAAAGAAGGCAATGGGTGTTGAATACACCGTTGTGAATGCTGCTACAAATATTCCAAGTGCATTTATAAATAATGTGGAAAACACAATCCATTTTAATTTAAAATTCAAGAATTACACAAATGAAGAAAAAAATATTGTGCCGTCAATTGCTACTACTATAGAGGCAAAAGACGGAACAATAATTAGAAGAAGACCGGAAGAACTTTTTGCAAAGAGTTTAGCAGAGCAAAAATTCACATTGGGAGCTTATGAAGAAAAAGTTGTATCTCTGAATGTAGAATTAGAGAATCTGGATAAATTGCAAGATTTTAAAAATGGGGCATTCATTGATGGTTATCTGACGTTTGTAGATGATAAATCAAATATTATTTCATTCCCATTTGCTTCATTTAAAGGAGACTTTGAAAGACTCAGTATGGTTGAGAAGCCGCTTTATGAATTTGATTTCAATACTGAACATCCGATGTATTGGAATTACAATTTCGAAGACAATCCATGGCACAAGTTCTCAACGCATATTGAAACAAATATAAATGATAAAGATGTTATTGCAGGGGTTAAAAATTTTGAAGATATAAAACTTGAAGGTAAGAAAAGAACGAATCCTGTTTTTGAAGATATTGTTTTGAGCCCGAATAATGACGGATATTATGATAAGATGAAATTGCATGTGGTTTCAGTAAGGTCAGGAAGCGGATTGTACAATATTAAAAATGAATCTAATCAAATTGTGTTATCTTCGGAATATGACAGACATATGTTCCAAAATTTCAGCGATGGACCGGATTTTTCAGGGGAAAGACAAATTGGATATACCGCATTTAAAGAGAGTGAGATAGAAAAACTTGATGACGGCTTGTACACTCTTGAAATAGGCGGAGCACCAATCAGAGACGAAGGTAAAAAAGTTGAAAATATTTTTAAGGATTTTATTAAGTTCAGAATAGATACAATTGCACCTCAATTTAAGTTTGTTTCATACGATGAAGAAAGTCGCAAATATGTTTTTGAAGTAAAGGATGCTTCAGAAATTAAAGAGACATATTTTGAATTAGAAGGTAAGAAATATTTGCTCAATGACAATGAATTTATTGTTCCGGACAATGCAAAATTGGAAGATATTACGATTTCTGCGCTCGATGCTGGACATAATTTGGGAAAAGTTAATGCAAATGTTTTAAAAAATGTGGATGACTATGGAACGGTTAATATTAATATTGACAGTCCAAAACATGATATGCCGTTGAATCTTAAATATAGTCTAAAAGATGAAAACGGGGGTGAATTTAATACAGGAGAACTTATTCCTAATGGAAATTATAAGTTGAGAGTTGAAAGCTATTATCCGCTCTACAATTTGGAAGGTGCGGAAGAATATGACATCGTACTTGACAATGAGACAAAAGAAGTAAATATTGATTTGAAATTCAGCTTAAAAGAAAATACGGAATATAAGCTTTTTGTTATGCCGTCATTTGTATCTCCTTCGGAAAGTGAAAAGTTTATCGTTAAAGCAGTTTCGAAATCAAATGAAGATGTTTATACATTTGATGGTAAAACTGGAAATTATATTTGTTTCCTTCCATTTGGTGAATACAAGTTGAGCTATGAATTTAAAGATAAAAGTGATGAAAACAAATACATTGTTTCTTTCACAAATGAAGAAATATCTGTAGCAAAACAAAATCCTTATAATTGGATTAACATTGATGAAAAATTCGATGTAAAAATTAACTATGTCTTAAATGCTGAAGAGCCAATTAAAGAACAAATCAAATTTAAAATTACAAACAGATATATCGGGGAAGTAAGTCCATCAGATTTACAGATAGATACAAAATACACGATTACTCCTATAGACATTCCTGAAGGTTATTATTCAGTTCCGGAATCTATAGAAATTGAGTTTAATAACGAAAAGCTTACATGTGATGCCGAATTTACAATTCTAAAAAAGGGAGAAAAGAATTATAATTTAGAAATCAAAGATAATATTGAATCAGCAAAATATATAATATACACCGAAAATGATTTTAACGGTAGCAAAGAAAATCCGATTAAAGTAAATGATAAGAATGTAAGGTTAGAAGCAGGAAAGTACTATATTACAGGGGAACCTACGGACAAGATGTATTTTGCAGGTGTTGATAAGGAAAATCCTAAACAATTTGCATCTGTCATAATTTTAAAAGATACAGTTTTGGATTTAAATTGGATAGAGTATGGACAAAGAAAGTATTATAAAATGTTTACTGTTCGTTCAAATGAATCCGATATAGAAGATTTTACTATCATTATAAAAGACGCTGACAATAATACTGTTGCAACTCTACCATATAACTCATCTGCGAGAAATGTAGGAACTCAACTTAAAGAAGGAGCATATACTATTGAAATTCCTGAAGTTCAAGAAGCTTTTGATTTGTCAGTAAACAATTTTAAATGGACAACTTACGATTTTAATAGAGATGGTAGGACGCTTTATATAGATATTATTAGTGCACCACCTGTAAATGTTTCAATTCAATTTGAAAACGAAGGATATCCGGTAGATGATTTAGAATTTAAGATAGACGGACAATTATATAATGAAAAGCAAATTGATCTTTCAATTGGAAAACACAGTTTGGAATTGGTTTCTGATAAATATAAACTTATAAAATCACCGAGAGAATTTGATGTAAATAGAACAACTGATATAATAAAAATTAAAGTTGTAAGAATTGAAGAAACTATAGATCCGGTAGACAAAGTTGATTTGGAACAGCTGATTCTTGATTGTTATGATTTGAACCGCACAGATTCGTTTAAAGAGATCAATGAAAGTGATAAATCAAATTATAATGAAGCGTTGAATTCGGCGAAATCAGTTCTTGATAATCCGGATGATTTAAAAAATGAAGTTGAAACAGCTTTAAATAATCTAAAACAAGAAATGAATGATTTGATAGGTGATTACGATGAATACTTCAAACAAGAGTTAAGAAAATTGATTGGAGATGCTGAAGAAAAAAGTCAAAGTTATCTTTATGATGGAGCTTCGGACGATGCGAAACAAAATTTTGACAAAAGATTAAATGAAGCCCAAAATACGAATTTTGATGATATAGATCATATTAAGAATTCATACTTTGGATTAAAAGAAGCTATAGATTCACTTGACGGAGAAAAGCCTATAGATTTCACGGAACTTGATAAGCTTTTAAGTGAATACGAAAACGTTTTAAATAGCGATGTATACAAGAATTCTACATCAGAAGAAAAAAGAAATTATCTAATTGCAATTGATGATGCAAAAAATCTTAAAAAATCATCAGATGTAACAAATAATAAAATAGACGAGACGATAAATAGTATAAATGAAGCAGTGGCTGCTTTAAGTGGAAAGGTTAAAGATGAAAAAACTGAAAAACCGTCAGTTAAAAAGGTAACTGTAGGTGATGATAAAATTTCAGGAACAGCATCGCCGAAATCCACAATAAGAGTAAACATTAACGGAATTGACTACACGTCAACGGCTGTAAATGACGACGGAGAATTTGTTGTAGCAGTTCCTAAAATAAGTGCAGAAAGTAAAATCTTTGTGTACTCAACGAAAATAGGATATTTAGAATCAGACCCGGTCGAAGTTAAAGTAGAAGCAAATGAAGATAAGAGATTAGAGGAACTTATTGATGAATATGATGAATTTATAAATTCCGATTATTTTAAGATAAGTTCAGAAACTATAAAGAATAAATATACAAATGCTGTGGAACTTGCAAAGAGAATGATTAATGGAAATCTTTCGAATGATGAAAGAAATGATTTGGTAAATTCTATTGAATCTGCAAAGAAAGTTATTTATATGAATGCAGTAACAGTTACTTTTGAAACAGAGGAAGGTACTTTTAGCGAAGATTCTAAGACGAAACTGGTTCTAACAAAAGGTTCTACTTTTAAAGAGGCGATAGAAATTCAAGGAATCTCTATCATACCTAGAATTATTGAACCTGATAACAGAAAGTTTATAGGATGGGCTGACAAAAATAGTAAAAATAAAGTCTATAAAAAAGATTTGAGCGATTATGACTATTCTATAAATGAAGATGTTTCATTTATCGCAATCTTTAAAACAGAGCCTATAGATCCGACTCCAACACCAGACGAACCGATAATACCGGAACCTGACTATCCGGTAATTCCTGATAGACCAAGACCACACAGACCGACGACACCTACAAAAGACATTGTAAAAGACACAACAAAACCGGTTGAAAAACCTGTCGAAGAAAAGAAAGACTACGGAATTGTTGAAACAATGCCGACAATTGCAGCAACATTCTCAGACCTACCTGAAAATGAAGCAGCAGGTTCGATCATGAACATGGTTGCACGCGGAATTCTTAAGGGAATGGACAACGGAAAATTTGAAGGAGAACTCCCGATAACAAGAGCAATGGTTGCAACAGTACTAAAGAGACTCTCAAAAGACCAAACAATCAACAATGTAACGAACTTCAAAGACGTAAAAGATACAGACTGGTTTGCAGAAGCAGTTAAATGGGCACAATCACAAGGCCTCATCAAAGGCTACGAAGACGGCACATTTAAAGCAAACAACCTCGTAACACGTCAAGAACTTGCAGTCATTATTGAAAGATTCCTGAAAATCCACGGAATTACAATGGAAGAAATAAAAGAACTTTCATACAAAGACCTCGACACATTGCCTGCATGGAGCAAAGATGCTATCATCGCAATGGCAAAAAT